>JBPCTU010000525.1:0-4338 GCA_051011515.1 Acidimicrobiales bacterium | reverse complement strand
CGAACTTCTGATACTGCAAGGGCCTCCAGCGCTGACCTTTCCCTTGCCGCTCTTCTCCGAGGCGACAGGCAACGGCTCCAACGCTGTGTTCGAAATCGTAGGATTTGTGTCCGTGCGCGTTCTCGATTTCAAGACGAACGGCTCCCAGGCAGACCGGTCCTTGACGCTCGAGTTCGTGGCTTCGGTGATCGAAGGCGGTTGTTGTGATCCTGCGGGCATCGACACTGGGACCCGCGTGGTTCAGATCTGTGCTGTCAAGTCAACGGACGCGTCGAGCTGCTTGGTCAACTGAACCAACGCACGTGCCTAACCGTTAAGCGCCCTGTCCAACGCCGAGAGCTCATCGCGGATCCACCTTTGCCCGAGATCTCCGTGGGCCACGAAGGTGTTCGTGCCGTGGAAACCCCCTGCGTAGACATGAAGTTCGGTCGGGACTCCCGCCTGCAGGAGCCGCTGAGCGTACGTGATGGCCTCGTCGAGGAACATGTCCAGATCGCCGACGGTGATAGCAGCCGGTGGCAGCCCTGACAGATCCTCGGCGCGTGCGGGCGACGCGTAGATCGAAACGTCATCGGCACCGGCATGCCCTTCGAGGTACGCATCCCAACTCACCAGGTTTGCGGTCCGGTTCCATACCCGAAGGTCCGAAATTGCGTGGCTCGACGGAGTCTCGTTGCGGTCATCGAGCATCGGGTAGGTGAGCAACTGGAAACAGATGGCCGGCCCCTGACGATCGCGAGTCAACAACGCCAGGCCAGTAGCAAGACCGCCGCCTGCACTTGCACCGGCTACGGCCAACCGTGCCAGGTCGATGTTCAGTTCGTCGGCATGGTCGGCCATCCACACCAGAGCCGAATAGCAGTCCTCCATGGGCACCGGGAAAGGGAACTCCGGCGCCAACCGATACTCGACCGATCCGACCACCACGCCGAGCTGATCGGCTATCTCAGCGCACCAGTTGTCACTCATCGCGACATCGCCCAGGACCATCCCCCCGGCGTGCATCCACAACACCGCAGGGCTCGATTCTCGGACCAGCTGTGGGCGATAGACCCGGACAAACAACTCGTGACCATCGAACCCGGTGACGGGATGGTCCTCGACAATGATGGAGTCCGGTAATGGCACTGCCGGGGCTTGTTCGGCCATCTGCCCCAGCAACGCCCTGGTAGCGCCGATATCCGAGAACTCGAGGAATCCCTCGGGCAACATCCCCAGTACCGCCAGATGGTCGGCGTCGAGCCGCTCTTCGATGTTCAAGGGTCACCTCGCTCGTTTCGGGCGCCGACAATAGCGTGTCCAGCCTGCCCCGGCGGCGAGAGAAATCTCCATCAACCTGCCCGTCCAGCGCGGCCGCGCTTCCCTCCGAGGCCGCCGGCGGAGGAATGTGCAGCGCCCCGGTCGTGTTGACACTCCCACTCTCAGCCGGAATCTGCTGTGCTGGAGAGTCTCCGGTATCGGGAGAGGGGATCCAGATGAGCACTCGCCTAGTCATTCAAGCCACGGCCTTGACGCTCGTTGTTGTTTGTGTCGTTGGTTTCGTCGACGCTGTTGTCGACGATCGCGCCGGACCAGCCGTCTTGTTCGCCGCCTTGGCAGTCGGGGTGATCGGCCTCGCGCGACTCCGAGTCAACGAGACGACGGTTCACATGCGACGCGACCTCGCATCCTGGCTCGAACGTGTCGCACCGGTGACCGGCGAGTCAGTTGACGAGCTCAGCGATAGTGCGGTCAGCCGACTTCGTGCCGGGTTCACCCAACTGTCCGACGGGGAATGACGGACTATGCACTGACCCTGAACGGGTCCGGGATCGGGCCGCTGGTGGCCGGCGGGAAAGGCTCAGCGCTAGACCGCTTGATCGGCCTCGAAGCGCAGGTGCCGCGCACTGGAGTGGTTGCCACTCCGGCCTACCTGGAATTCGAGAGGATCCCGGCGATCAGCGCGTTCGTCGCGGAGCTCAAGGACAGCGATGTCCCCGATCCCGCACAACACGAAGAACACCGCCGGATGGTCGACGAGGTATTCCTGGCTGCCCCCTTGCCGACAGCTGTCGCTACGGCCATCGATCGCCTCGGAGCCGAGATCGCTCGAGGCGGCCTCGTCGCAGTTCGGTCGTCGGCAACAGCCGAAGATCTCGAGAGTGCTTCGTTCGCAGGACAGTACGAGTCATACCTGAACGTCGAACACGCCGGCATTCGCGACGCGGTACGCCTGGTGTGGGCATCGCTCTGGTATCCGGCTCCACGTACCTACCGACGATTCCGGCGGATCGACGAATCAGACCTGACGATGGCAGTTGTAGTCATGCAAATGCTGGACCCGAGTGAGGCCGGTGTCCTCTTCACCGCTGACCCAGGCGGGACCGACGACGCCGTGCGTCTCGAAGTCGTACAGGGTCTCGGTGAACAGCTGGTCTCGGGCGACACCACCCCGGACGCATACGTGATCGAACGGGCGCGGATGGTCGCCGAATTTTCTCGAATCTCCGCCCCTCTCGAACACCTCGCCACCGAGGCACTTCGTCTCGAGGACGAGTTGGGTAGCGCTCAGGACATCGAGTTCGCCGTCGACCAAGGCGACCTCTACCTGGTGCAGGCGAGGCCGATCACGACCGTCGCCAACGACACCCGCACAGACGACGGTTTCGACTTCTCCTGCGGCGAGGCCACCACATACACCACCGCCGGAATCGCCGAGATGCTCCCCGGAGTGCTGCCACCCCTCTCCTGGGGGATCAACAGCTGGCTGTTGGAGAATGGGTTCCGGTCGCTCTTCGACCTGCTAGGTGGTGGAGCGGATGTGTTGACGCATGAACACGCGCTCATCGGGCGGTTTCGCGGAAGGGCTGCGCTGAACCTCGACGCGATGAGCGACGCCGCAGGTTCCATCCCCGGAGGCTCTCCGGAGGAGCTGCAGCGACAGTACTTCGGCGAGGCTCTACCCAAAGACGCCGACCCTGACGAACCGGCCTCACCGACCAAAACAGCAGGTGCGACACAGGGCCTTCGCGTTCTGCGGGCTCGCCGAGGCGCCGTGGAGGAATCCGAGGTCGTCATCCAGGCCGTCGACAATCTGATGCAGGACGAGCCGGAGCTGGCTCGCCAAAGTGACGCGGAACTCCTCGCCTACTGGAACCGCCTGTTGCACCTCGCCCAGCGGGTCGTGGCCTCCGAAGTTGCGATCGCTGCCATGGCCAGCGCTGCCTACCGTTCGGTCGAAGTGTTCCTCGCGAAACACATGAGCGAGTCCGAAGCAGCGGCCGCTGCCCAGGAGCTGACGACCATGGACGGCGCAGAGCGACGTTCCAGAATTGCTCTGGCGCTCGATGACATCACCGCCCGATTGCGTTCCGACGACGAGCTGAGGGATGCCGCAAGCGAAGACTGGGATCACACGAGGGCAAACCTCGAGCAGACACCTGCCGGTCGCCGATTGATCGCCGATTTCTTCGATGCTCTCCGCCGCGCTGGTTCTACCAGCATCTTCGCCGGCGCGACGTGGGACGAGGTCCCTGACCTCGCCTGGCTGACGATCTGGACCGAGCTGGATGACGCTGCTGACGAGGATGCGGCGTCGCGACGGAGCAAAGCCACCGTGGATCTCGAGCGCAGGTTGGTGAGGACACCGAAGTGGCGCTGGACCCGGTTCGTGACGGGCCAGCTGATGGATGTCCGACGCCGCTTCTTGCGTCGAGAGGCCGCAGACGCAGCTGAACTGCTGCACCGGCGCGAGCAGACGAAGGCTGCTGTGTTCGTTCTCGGTGGCGTAGTCCGGCACGCCAATGCCGAGATCGGACATCGGTTGGCCGAACGGGGAGCTCTCGAGAGCCTCGACGACATCGAGATGTTGTCGATCGGAGAGATCCCGATGCTGATCGGCCATCCCGGCCCTTCTCTGGAGGCGGTCGCACAGCGGCGGCGACGAAACATCGAAGCCGCACAGGGCGAGCCGCTCCCGCTCGTCTGGACGGGTGAACCCCCCGAGGCGGCGAACGCGGCAGTCACCGGAGAACGGTTCGAGGGCTGGAGCGCAAGCCCGGGCCGATACGAAGGCAAGGCTCGGGTCGTGGACTCCCCCGCCACGAGCGAGTTGCGTCGAGGTGAGGTTCTCGTGGCGACCACCACCGACGCATCGTGGGCGCCGCTCTTCATGGCGGCGGGCGCGGTGGTCGTCGAACAGGGAGGACCGCTCAGCCACGCCGCGATCGTGGCCCGCGAGCTGGGTATGCCTGCCGTCGCCAACGTGCCGGGGCTGATCAATCGTCTACGGCAGGAGCCGGAGGCGCCGTCTGTGATGGTCGATGGAAGCGATGGCGTGGTCGTCATCCATTGCTCTGA
>JBPCTU010000524.1:0-2725 GCA_051011515.1 Acidimicrobiales bacterium | reverse complement strand
ACCGTCGTGAGCGCACCATGGCCGACCGCCTCGCCAACGAGATCCTCGATGCCTCCAACGGCATCGGTGCTTCGGTGAAGCGCAAGGAAGACCTCCACAAGATGGCCGAATCGAACAAGGCTTTCGCCCACTACCGCTGGTAGCGGCGATACCCTTTTCCGGTTCGATCGTGAACACCCCCCCGCCCCCAGCCGCAGTGGCCTAGCCGCGCGGCCCATTTTCGCGAAGTAGAGACGAACGACCACCATGGCACGCCACCCATTGGAGAAGACCCGAAACATCGGGATCATGGCCCACATCGACGCGGGCAAAACCACTACAACCGAGCGGATCCTGTACTACACAGGCCGGTCCTACAAGATCGGTGAGGTCCACGACGGTGTGGCCACCATGGACTGGATGGAGCAGGAACAGGAACGGGGTATCACCATTACGTCGGCCGCCACGACCTGTTTCTGGGACGATCACCGCATCAACATCATCGACACGCCTGGCCACGTCGACTTCACCGTGGAGGTCGAGAGATCTCTGCGCGTGCTCGATGGCGCGGTTGCAGTGTTCGACGGTGTCGCTGGCGTCGAGCCGCAGTCGGAGACCGTGTGGCGCCAGGCCGAGAAGTACGGCGTCCCTCGGATGTGTTTCGTCAATAAGATGGACCGAACCGGCGCGGACTTCTTCTTCGTTCTGGACACCATCAAAGAGCGATTGACCGAGAACGTAGCGGTCGTCCAGCTGCCGATCGGCGCCGAAGCCGACTATCTGGGCGTCGTCGACCTGGTGAAGATGAAGGCACTCATCTGGCAGGGCGAGGATCTGGGTGCGAGCTGGGACGAAGTCGAGATTCCCGCCGAGCTGGCCGATCAGGCCGTCGAGTACCGTGAGCTGTTGCTCGACAAGCTGTCCGAGTTCGATGAGAACGTCATGGAGAAGTTCCTCGAGGACGAGGAGATCTCAGAGGCCGAGCTACACGCGGCCATTCGCGAAGGAACCTTGAACCACGACCTGGTACCGGTCCTCAACGGAACGGCCTTCAAGAACAAGGGTGTGCAGCCGCTGCTCGACGCGGTCATCGAGTATCTACCCTCTCCGCTCGATGTCCCCCCGGTCGAAGGCACACCTGTCAAGGGCGAGGGCGTGGAGGTCCGCGAAGTATCCGACGACGAGCCATTCTCGGCACTCGCGTTCAAGATCATGACTGACCCCCACGTGGGCAAGCTGGCATTCTTCAGGGTTTATTCGGGCCACCTCGAAAAAGGCTCTCAGATCGTCAACGCCCGCACCGGAAACAAGGAGCGGATGGGCCGAATCCTCGAGATGCACGCCAACGACCGCGAAGACGTGGACGTGGTCTACACCGGCGACATCATGGTCGCCGTCGGCATCAAGGATGTCCGTACCGGCGACTCTCTCGCTGCCATCGACAAGCCAGTAGTTCTTGAAGAGATGACGTTCCCCGACCCTGTGATCGACGTGGCTGTAGAGCCCAAGTCCAAGGCCGATCAAGAGAAGTTGTCCAAGGCCCTCATGGCTCTGTCGCTCGAGGACCCGACCTTCAAGGTGCACACCGACGAAGAGACTGGGCAGACCATCTTGTCGGGAATGGGTGAACTGCACCTCGAGGTGCTGGTGGATCGCATGCTCCGCGAGTTTCGGGTTGATGCCTCGGTTGGTAAGCCGCAGGTCGCGTACCGCGAGACCCTCACCAAAGAGGTCATCAAGCACACCTACACCCACAAGAAGCAAACGGGTGGCTCGGGGCAGTTCGCCGAGGTTCAGATCGACGTCGTCCCGGTCCCCGCGGGCGAGGGCTACTCGTTCGAGGACAACATCAGCGGTGGCCGCATCCCGAAGGAATACATCCCGGCTGTCGATGCCGGCATCAAGGACGCCATGACATCCGGCGTGCTCGCCGGGTTCCCGATGGTCGACGTCAAGGTCGCCCTGAACGACGGCAAGTTCCACGATGTGGACTCGTCGGACATGGCGTTCAAGATCGCCGGCACGATGGCGTTCAAGGAAGCCGCCCGCAGAGCCGGTCCGGCGCTCCTCGAGCCCATCATGGCGGTCGAGGTCGTCACCCCCGACGACTACCTCGGCAGCGTCGTCGGCGACCTCAACAGCCGCCGCGGCCAGGTGCAGGGCACCGAGCAGCGCGGCCAGAACCAGGTCATCAACGCCCTCGTTCCTCTCTCGGAGATGTTCGGGTACGTCGGCGACCTCCGTACGATGTCTTCTGGGCGAGCGAACTACACGATGCAGTTCGACTCGTACCAGCAGATGCCTGCCAGCGTGCAGGAAGAAGTCGTCACCCGCCTGCGCGGCGAGTAACGAAGCAACCTCGGCCAACTGGCCGATCCAACCCGGTGGCCCGACCACCAAGCAACGAAAGACAGAGTCCGACCACCGGGGTCGGCAGTAGCCTTCGACCGAAGGGTCGGAGTTCGAGAGAAACCTGAGGAAGAGCAATGGCCAAGGAGACGTTCGAGCGGAACAAGCCTCACGTCAACGTCGGGACGATGGGACACATCGACCACGGCAAGACGACGCTGACCGCAGCGATCACCAAGGTGCTGTCCGACAACGTCGACGGCACCGACTTCACCGATTTCGCAGATATCGACAAGGCGCCCGAAGAGCGCGAGCGCGGCATCACGATCAACGTGTCGCACGTCGAATACGAAACCGACAACCGGCACTACGCCCACGTCGACATGCCCGGTCACGC
>JBPCTU010000523.1:0-6441 GCA_051011515.1 Acidimicrobiales bacterium | reverse complement strand
GACGATGTCGGCGCCCATCTCGGCCAGGAGTCTGGTGACCGTCGGACCGGCCAGGTACTGGGTCATGTCAACGACCCTTACTCCGTCCAGGATCGGGGCGTTGGCCGGTGGCTGATCCGTGTGGTGCTCTCCCATCGACCCGACCGTAGCCAAGATGCCCGGATGGAGCCGCTGTGGAATCCTGGGCTCGTGAGAGTACGTCGAACAAGTTCTTGGCGGGGTCGCCCGAGCCCGGACAGCTCCGACAAATCGGCGGACTTCGAGATCGACGAATCTGCTTTCAGCCGCTTCAGTCAGGTCGATGACGTGTTCAGCCGCTCGTTCTGGGATGAGCGGGTGCGCGACGACCGGACCGACAAGTTCTACGCGACATATCGCCGGCCACTCGAGCAGTGGCGAAAGGCGCGCGGATTCCGGCGTCGGGACTACGCACTCCGAAACGCGTCGTGGCACGTCGCCGACGTCTTTGCCGAGATGCGACTCGAAGAGGATCGTCGTGACGGCTTCCTCGATCCCCTTTCGGTCTTGAGATCCGCTTCCGACATCAAGGCAGACGTCGGGGATCCAGCGACTGCGGCGCGTGACATCAAACACGTGGCCAAGGTCCTCGGAGCCGACCTCGTCGGGATCACCGACTACGACCAACGTTGGATGTACACCCAGCGATTTTCGGCCCGGACGGGTGGTCCGAAATCGAACGACATCGGCGAAGGACTCGACCACGTCGTCGTCATCGGCCAGGCCATGAATCAGACCTTGATATCGAGCGCCCCATCGGCACTGGCGGGGGCCGCAACGGGTCTGGGTTATTCACAGGATGTCCTCGTCTTGTTGGCGCTGGCGCAGTACATCCGCAACCTCGGCTATCAAGCTGTTCCGTCGATGAACGACACGGCGCTGGCCATTCCCTACGCCATCAAGGCGGGCCTGGGCGAATACGGCAGGAACGGTCTTGTCATCACCCCCGAACTCGGCCCGAACGTCCGGTTCGGGAAGATCTTCACCGACCTGCCGTTGGCTGCAGACCGACCCATCAGGTTGGGGGTCAAAGAGACATGCGGGTTGTGCCGGCGCTGTAGCGACGGCTGCCCCGCGAGCGCGATTCCGTCAGGTCGACCCTCGTCGAAGGTGCTCAACGAATCAAACATCGCAGGCGTCAAGAAGTGGAGCGTCGACGGCGAGAAGTGTTTCGGCTATTGGTCGAAGATCAACAGCGACTGCGCTGTGTGCATCAGGGTTTGCCCCTACACCCGGGACTACTCCCTACGCAGGAACCGGATGTGGGCTCGCCTGGCCGCGACTCGACTCAGGCGTCTGGCGCTGTGGCTCGACGACAGGTCCGGACGCGGTTCCCGCTCGAGCGCCGAGGACTGGTGGCCCTCGGACAGCACAACACGGGTCGATCTGATCGACAAGCCCGAGTAACCCGCCGTCGAACCGCGTTCACATATCGAGGGCCTCGTTGACCGCGACGGTGCCGCCGCCCGCCAGAATCGGGCACCCCTTGGCGATTGCTACTGCCGAGTCGATGTCACGAGCAGCTATGACGCTGAACCCGGTCAGTCCCTGACCGTCGTCCGAGACCGATCCGTCGCCAGCGATACTGCGGGCTTGGCCGAATGGGTTTCCGCCGTCGACAAGAGCTTCGCCCATTTCCCCGAACCAAGCCCCCCAGGCGGCCATCATGTCGTTGATCTCGGTCTCGGTCTCGGGCATTCCGGCCCCGCCGTGATACGTCAACACGTACTTGCTCATGGTTTGTTCTCCTTGTTGGGGTCTCGAGGGTTCGACGAACGGCCTGGATCGCCTTCGACCGATCAGCAACAGAAAGATGGCCGGCGAAGCTGCCTTCCACACTTGGAGGAGAAAAATCGGTTCTGGACACGACCAGGGTGCTAGATATTGGCCATGCCTGAGTACGACCCGACCGATGCCTCAACGCTCGAGAGCCCGTGGGAGACCTACGCCGAGCTCCGAGCCGAATGCCCTGTGCACCTGTCGCAGGCGCTGGAAAACCCGCTCTACAGCCTGTCTCGCCACGATGACGTGCGCGACCTGCTCAGCGACGCCGAGTTGTGGTCGAACCGTTTCGGACCCGGTATCTCCTACTCGGACCAGAACAAGGGAAGTCTCCAGCGATTCGACCCACCCGAACACAGCCGTCGCCGACGATTCATGCGCGACCCATTTCTGCCCCGCGCAGTCGAAGAAAACCGTGCAACCATCGACGAGGTCGCCCAACGGCTACTCGACGACCTCGTCCCTCGCTGCAAAGCCGAGCTCCACGACGACTTCGCTGCGCCGCTTCCCATCACGTCGTTTTGCGCCGTTCTGGGATTGGACAACGCGAACCATGCCGACCTCAAACGATGGGCCGAAGAGCTGACTCTGGGAATGACGTTCCCCGAGCGGGCCGCCGCTAGCTGGGACGAGCTTCGCGCTTTCACGCTGGCCGAGGTCGAGGCCAGACGGGCCGCGGTCGAGTCCTCCGACCTCGAGGCCGGGCTGGACCCAGTCGGGCGGGTCGTGCCGGAAGGGCTGTTCTCACACCTGGCGTGCCACCAACTCGACGGCGAGCTCCTCCCGCCCGACGAGGTGACAGGAATGGTGTCGATGATGCTCGTGGCCGGCCACGAGACAACCGCCAGCTTGCTGACCAACTGCGTCTGGCGTCTGCTGGAGAAACGTGACCGTTGGGAGACCCTCCTCAGCGATCGCACGTTGGTGCCGAACGCCATCGAGGAGAGCCTGCGGTTCGATCCGCCAGTGTTGGGCATCTGCCGCACCAACAACGAAACGGTCGACATTCACGATGTGACCATCGAGAAGGACTCAAAGGTCATCTACCTGATGGGCGCGGCAAACCGGGACCCCGATCTGTTCGACGATGCCGACTCGTTTGTGCTCGATCGCCCACTCATCGACGCAAGGCGTCATGTGGCCTTCGGCTGGGGTGCTCACTTCTGTCTCGGCGCGCACTTGGCGCGCCTGACTGCACGGGTTGGGCTGGAGGCACTTCTCGACCGGATCCCCTCGTTGCAGCTCTCTGGCCCGACAGATCGTTTGGAAGCGCCGTTCCTGTGGGGGCGCCGCCATCTCCCAATCGAATGGGAGCCGGTGTGACCGTCCCAGTGTGTTCGGGCGGCAGCTAGCCCCCGAGAAGCAGCTCGACCTCTGCGGCTGTGGGTCGCGAAGGCTGCGCACCCGCCCGCAGCGTCGTAGCAGCTCCGACCCTTACGGCCCACCGAGCCGCCTCGACCAGATCGGCACCATCGACCAGGCGATCGGCAAGCGCCGCGCAGAACGAGTCGCCGGCGGCCGTGGTGTCCACGGGCTGCACTGTCGGTGCCTCGACATGGACCGCGGCCTCGCCCGAAACAACCAGAGCGCCCTCCGATCCGAGCGTGACGACCACGGCTGCGCACGGCAGGCTACGCGCCAATTTCGCAGCTGTAGCCATGTCGACTTCCGCGTCGTGGTCGGTGAGGACCGCTAGCTCGGTCTCGTTCGGCACGAGCACATCGATGGTGTCGAGAAGCTCGAGCGGTACCCATTCCCGGGGCGCCGGTGCCGGATTCCAGATGACGAGACCAGTTGCCGACCGAGCCGCCTCCACAACCGAATCGATTGGGATCTCGGCCTGACACAAGACGATCCGCGCCGAAACCACCGCGACGGCCGCCCGAACGTCGTCCGGCGTGACCCGCCCATTCGCCCCCGGGCTCACCACGATCGCGTTGTCACCGTCGGACTGGACTGCGATGAACGCGACACCGGTTGGAACTCCAGATGTGTCGACTAGCTGCGTCGTGTCTACGCCATCGTCTTCGAGCGCCTGACGCAACAACACACCAGCAGCGTCGTCGCCGACGCGCCCCACCATCGCGACGCTACGACCGAGTCGTGCTGCGCCCACCGCCTGATTGGCGCCCTTCCCACCAGGAATCTGAACCAGGTCCCCACCGAGAACGGTTTCTCCAACGCGCGGCACAGAATCGACCCCCACCACAAGATCGAGGTTGCAACTGCCCACAACGGCGATGTCAACGGTCATGGCCGCAGATCGTAGTTCCGAGACCTCAGCAAGCCTTCACGACAGACCGAGCTCTGGTCAGGCCCGATTGCCTCTGATCAAGTCGGTCTGACCATCCCAGTCGTCCGCAGCCTGTTTCCATCCTTCGAAGACCGCTCTGATCTCGGCATTGTCGCCATGGCACTCGAGGAAACAACCAATCGCATCGCGCGTATCGATGTAGATGACATTCGCAATTGCCCACAGGGAGGAAGCGACCGGGAATCCGGCGTCCTCGAACTCGTTGCCTACCTGTTCGATGTCATCGTCGGGCACGAGCATCCCAATGTGGTGGAAACCCTCTTCGCCGGCGGCAAACATGTCGCGGTAGATGGACGGACCCTCATCGTTCTGCTGGATGAACTGCACGTGGGTGTCGCCGTGATAGCCGAACCCGTAGTCGAGCGGCACGGTCATCTCCACGCCCCGATGCAGATGACGATCGCCCCAATGACCGCGACTAACGAAGAACGGGCCCGCGCCGGTGGTGCGATTCCAGTTCCGGCACGCCTCGTCGATGTCGTTGACGAACCACGCGTGCTGAACAATCGGATAACGAATCAACGGCTCCATTTGCTTCCTCGGTCTTCCTTTGGGATCTCGGTCGTTGGGTCCGGTTACGGCGCCAACAGGCTCTCACCTGACCATCACTAGCACCAGCTGTACTCTCGCGTCATGGCAGAAGGATCGACCAGCGACGTTATCGAGTTGGTGCTGGCGGACCGCCCCGATGTATTCGAACACCTTTCCTCGGCGCACGCGGCGGCCGCGGAAGTTGTAGACCCCCGACTCCTCGGCCTCTGCACGGCTCGTGTGGCCATGCTGCTGGGCCTCGACCCCGAAGCAAGTCCCGCCCTCGACGCCGACACTCTCGACGCGCTTTCGACCTGGCCCGACAACCCCGAGTTCTCGGAAACTGAGCGAGCCTGCCTCGCGTTCACCGAACAGTTCGTCGTCGACGTCGCGAACATCCCTGACGAGCTGGCCGAGCCGGTCGTGGAAGCCGTTGGGCCCGACGGATTCGCGAACTTCGTCACCGCACTTTTGGTCAATGAGCAGCGGATCCGCCTCCGCCTCATCTGGGATCGAGTTCTGGATGGAGACCCGACATGAAGAGCGACGCCGCGTCACTCATTTTGCGGCCAGGCAGTCCCCTGATGCATGCTCCCAGCGACGTGGTCGTCGCCGAGACCAATGACACTGGTGCTGGTGGCGGACCCCAGAAGGAGAACTGATGGCGAGATCAATGCGCGTTCCGGCGCGAACCCGTTCGGACCCGGCTCTGGTCGACGCCATGATGCAGTGGCAAGCGGCCGCCGTACGCCAGGAGTCCGTCGACCCGATCACCACCGAACTCGTGAGGTTGAGGTGTGCCCAACACCACGACTGTCACACCTGACTGTCGCTCCGCTCGGCAGTTGCCAAGCAAAATGGTCTCGACGAGAAGCTCGCTGACAAAGCCTTCTCAAATCCCGAGTCGCTGGAACCCCACCACCAAGCGGCAATCGCTCTCGCCGACGCGCTCATGACCCAACCTTCAGGGTTGTCCGACACCGACCGCGCCGCACTCCGCGACCACTTCACCGACGATCAGCTGGTCGAACTCACGCTCGACGTCATGAAGTGGAACTATCAGAAGGTGGCTGTTGCAATGGGAACCGACGCCGAGTTCCGGCCGGGCGAACTCGCAGACCTTCACTTCGATGCCGACGGCCACTTCGTGCCCCCGAGCTGACCATGGACCACGAAGAGCTACTGACACTGACTGACCGGTTCCCTACGAGGACAGCACGACCAGGCCAGATCATCATCGAGGAAGACGGTGTGTCGACCGAGCTACTCGTCCTGCGAAGCGGAACCGTGGAAGTTCGTCGTGGCGGCCAGCTGGTCGCGGTCATCGACGAGGTCGGGGCCACGCTGGGCGAAGTCTCGATGCTGCTGGAGTCACCCAGCACCGCCGACGTCGTCGCCCGCGACGAGGTCATCCTGACGGTCGTCGACGACCCGATCACGTTGTTCGCCGAGGAGCCCCAGCTCGCGCTTTTCATCGCCCGACAGCTTGCAGATCGGCTAGCTCGAGTCACCGACTATCTCGCCGACCTCAAGGACGAGTTCGGCGACGACGGACGACTGGGTCTCGTGCCCGAGATCGTCAGCGAGCTCTTGACATGGCGCCGGCTGACCGCCGAAGCCGTGCCCTCCAGTGATGAGCAGGCGGTCGACAGCCCACCATCGACATAGCTACCTGACGCTCAATGTTCGGTAGCGAACTCCTGGGCGATTTCGCCAGAGCGATCCAGTTTCGGGTCAACCGACCTGGTTCCAGTCGTCAGGGTCGCGTCCGAGCGACACCAGCCGCTCCTGCAGTG
>JBPCTU010000522.1:0-4291 GCA_051011515.1 Acidimicrobiales bacterium | reverse complement strand
CAGTCGGGGAATCGGGGGTGCAACAACCGAGAGTCGGGTAGAGCGGCGCGATAACAATCCGCCCCACCCACCGGATCGGGGAACCAGACCAGCTCTCGACCCGAGCCCCCTGGGCGTCGAATCCACTCGCCGTCTCGCCAATCGCGGGCTGAACCCTTGAGTGCCCGGTGGTGTTGTCGCGCACAAGCTGGACCACCCGTTCCGGCTCGGGCAACGTGGATCTCGTCCACCTGATCGAAACGTTCCGCCACTAGGGCAGCCAGAACACAGCTCAACCCGGGCGAGAACCCAACACCGGCAAGCACCGTGGTACGACGGTCCAGCGCCAACGGACCGAGTTCGAGAATTCGCTCGACGTCGTCTGGTCGATCACTCGTCGACACTGCGGCAACCCCGTTGTCGACAGCAGCACGGATCAATGCGGGATGGCTACCACACGCCGCAGCCACAACAACAACATCGGCATCTGAAACGACCGAATCGGCATCGGCGGCTTCTGCTCGCGAATCCAATGTGCCGAGCACCAGCTGGAGCCGCTCGTCGTCTTCGTCGCTCAAGAGCACCCGGAGATCGGGATCCGCGACTACCAGTTGGCGGGCGAGTTTGGACCCCACGGCTCCCGCCCCGACGATCCCCACGATGCCTGCCATGAATAATTCCCCGAGATCAGTCGATCTCGAGTTCTCGCCAGCCGCCCGTCTGCGGGGGGACGCCGCCAGAACCCCGAACCCGGAGGATTCCACCGATCGCGACGGCGGTACTCAGTGCCAGCAGAACTCTGCGGAGCAGTCGCATCATTCGAGCCTACTGGTTTAGTCGTGAGCGCTTCGATACGTGTGGCGATATCGTGTGCGGCTGCAGTCGTCACCGCAGTGGTCGACAATGGGCCTATAGCTCAGTCCGGTTAGAGCGCACCCCTGATAAGGGTGAGGTCGCTGGTTCAATTCCAGCTAGGCCCACGTATACCCAACGCGGTCCACCGACCGTCCGCCAACGCTGGACGGGTCTCAGCGACGGGGTGGCGGCCTACGCCGCCGGCGTAAGCGCCGGGGCGGGATCGGGCGAGCGGACTCTTCTTCGATCATGGTGATCCGCAATCCGCCGGTGAGATCACTGATGAGGTTGAAGAGTAGGCACATCAATACGTTGAACGTCGTACCCGCGATGGACAGCGCCAGCCCTCCCAACGCATACCCCCGGAAAATCTGGCCAGCGTCAAAATCGAAGGTGTCGAGCGCAAAGAGCTCGCGAATCAAACTCTCGAGCTTGTCGACGGTACCTGAGCTTTCGGCGACGCCCCAGATCATGAAACCGGCCACCAAGAAGATGACCCACAAACACGCGTAGAAGAAGATCGAAATCTTCAGCACCGACCATGGCTCGACATGGCGGATGATTCGTCGAACCCGCCGTGCCTGCAAACGAACGCGACGACGCCGCTCCATTCGCGACATCCGTCGCGGCGGCGGTGGTGTGCCATAGGCAGCAGCATCATCGAGGACCAAGACATCGTCACCCGTAGCTGCCGGAGCAGGGTAGGGACCTGAACCAAAATCCAGCTCGAAATCGTCGGGGTCGCCATCGAACAACAACTCGCCCTCGGCATACTCACCGTCGACGTAATCACCATCGTCATAGTCGCCGTCGAGGTCGTCATCCAGGTACTGGCCGTCGGCGTAATCGACGCCGTCGTAGCCGTCCTCGTCCGGTAGCCGTAGATCGTCGCCAAAGGGACCAGCGCTCTCATCTCCGGTGCCGGCATCGCTCGCACCGTCGTCAGACGGCGTGGCTGTTACCGCCTCGTCGGAACCAACGGCGCCCCCATCAACATCACCGCCACCAACCTCATCATCGGTGACAGTTTCATCGTGGCCCGCGTCACGCTGATCACCCTCGGAGGGAGTTGCGTCAGCGTGCCCATCCACATCGGACCCGATCAACGAGTCGGCATCGTTCGACACGACGGCCAGTGTACGACCTGTCGCTGCCACATTTTGTTCTAGTGGCCTTCGAGACCAGCCCAGGAGTTGGTCAACAAACAACGAAGTGCACAGGATCGGTGTCTGGCAGCGGCCGGCACAAGCCCACCTGAGCCGCCCAAATAGCAAGGGAGTTAGCTTGGTGGAGCGCGACGTCAATAGCCAGCCCTGCTTCGTGCATTGACGTTCCAGGCGGTGCAACGGGATAGGGATTCGAGTCACGAGCCAGCCACAACCGTTCTTGGTCCGCCCTCGATCGAAAACCCGAAACGACGAGGAGTTGCGTACCCAAGGCGCTCTCTGCTCGCGATATCGCCTCCAGCATCCGCGGGTCGAGGCCAGAAAGTTCCTGCCGTGAGGAGCGGGCCCTGGCAGCCGCGCTGACGGAACCGTTGGAGACAACAACATCGACTTCAGAGGATCCATGGAGTTGTTCGACATCGACGTCGTTCTCAGCCGCGATTGCACCAACCGACCAGCCACTCGCTGCCGTCAACGCAACCGCATCTGCGCCGGCTTGCACGCGGGCTCGAACTACTGCACGTTCACCAAGAGCTGCGACCAGAATCGACGCGCCCACCACCAACCACAAGAGCGCGGCCACCAAAGGAACAGATTGACCTCTGTAGCATCTCAGCCGTGACTGGCGGGGGGCCTCGTTGAGCTCACCGACGCTGACCGTCCCCATATCCGACTCTCCAACACGCAGTAGGCCAATGGCCCAGTCATCTGAAGGTGGGAGAAGTGTTGGGGCGTGGAACGAATCCTCACCAAGAGGTGAAGTCTCGGCGACTACTCGTTGAGCTCGGTGGCTCCGTCGGCCCAGCCGCTATCGGGGCCGTCCTGCAGATCTTCGTCCTCATCGTTCTCGGACTGAAGTACTGGAGCAACGGCGGCAACACGTTCATCGTCTGCCACAGACATGACCTTGACGCCCGTTGCGTAGGCACCCTGAATCGAGATGGTGTTCACCGGCATACGAATGAGGACACCTTTGGATGAAACGAGCAGGACCTCGTCGTCCTCGCCAACTGCGCGGCTCGCGACAACCCGACCCTTGGTCCCCGAGAGCTTCATACCGGTAACACCTTGCCCACCACGGTGTTTCGCGTTGAACGCCGACATCTCGGTCCGTTTGCCGTATCCGGCTTCAGTTACGAGGAGCAACATCTCGTCATCGCGAGCGATGCTGAGCGACACAACCTCGTCGTCGTCCTTGAGCTTCATTCCCCGGACCCCGGCCGCGGCCCGACCCATGGCCCTGACCTCGTCCTCGTGAAACAACATCAAACGGCCATTGCGGCTGACCAGACAGATCTCGTCATCGCCGTTCGTGGGTGTTACCCGCACCAACTGGTCGCCATCCTTGAGGTTGATGGCTATGAGTCCGTCACGTCTCGACTTGTCGTATTCGTTGAACTTGGTCTTCTTGACTTGGCCATTCTTCGTCGCGAACACCAAGAACCGGTTGGTCTCGTAGTCCCTGGTATCGACCACCGCCGCTATCTCTTCGTCGGGTGCCAGCTGCAACAGGTTCACGATGGCCGTCCCCCGCGCCGTCCGGCTGGCGTTGGGAATCTCGTGCGCCTTGAGTCTGTACACCTTGCCCAAGGTCGTGAAAAAGAGCAGGTAGGCATGCGCTGTGGTGTGGAGGAGCGTCGTGACGACGTCCTCGTCCTTGAGGGCGGCACCGGCTACTCCGCGTCCACCCCTGCCTTGGCTACGGAACTCATCTGCGCTGACCGTCTTGACGTAACCACCACGGCTCAGGGAGAAGACCAGATCCTCATCGTCGATGAGATCCTCAATGGCGAACTCACCGGGATCGATGGCCAAGTCGGTCTGGCGTTCCGATGCGAACTCGTCTCGGATTTCGGCGAGCTCACCCTTGATCACGCTGCGAAGTTTGGCCTCGCTGCTCAACAGGTCTTCGAGTTCAGCAATAACCCGGCGCAGCTTTGTCAGTTCTTCGTCAAGTTCGGACCGCCCGAGTTGAGTCAAGCGCCCCAGAGTCATGTCGAGGATATGGCTCGCCTGGGTCTCGCTGAAACCGAAGGCCTCGCTCATCAGTCGATCTCGAGCCGCAGCGCGATCCTCGCTGGCTCGAATAGCCGCGATTACCTCGTCAATCATCCCAACCGCGGAGACGAGCCCTTCCACGATGTGCTCACGGGCTCTGGCTTTGGCCAGTCGATGTTCGGATCGGCGAGTGACAACCTCGACCTGGTGGGCGACCCAGGCGACCAGAGTGTCACGCAACGTCATCGTCCGCGGAACGCCGTCGTCCAGGGCGACCATGTTGACCGAGAACG
>JBPCTU010000521.1:0-4769 GCA_051011515.1 Acidimicrobiales bacterium | reverse complement strand
GCGATAACCCGCGCCCTCGACGGCGCGAAACCGGCTCCGCCGAACCACCAGCAGAGATCGGGCCGGTGACCTCGCGCGGTCTAGGCGCGGTCTGAAGGCCACGAACAGGACAGTTATCGCTGGTCAGAGACACTTCGGGTCGAATCCCACCCTCTCCGCTCTGTGATGTCGCGAGACATCGGAACCTCCTGAACCCCCGGGTTCGGGAGGTTCATCGCTTTTTGAAGCGTGGTTGGTAGCCGCGTGTGAGGTCGAGTTGGAGGGTTCGGGAGGTTCATCGCTTTTTGAAGCGTGGTTGGTAGCCGCGTGTGAGGTCGAGTTGGAGGGTTCGGGAGGGTCCTGTGTAGTGCAGGGCAGACAAGCTGCCGATGCTGAGTTGTTCAACGGAACTCGGGTTGACGAGATCGTCGAGCGAACCGGGATCCACTTCTTCGATGTGTCAGTGTTTATGAAGCTCGGCCGCGAGCGGGCCAGTCATGCCGTCTTCGGGTGCCCTGTTGCGTTGACAGATGGCGCGTTATCGATCGCCTTCGAGGGGCTCATGAGCAAGTTGCTGGAGCTGCCGGGGTGTCCGGCTCCGACCTCGGTCCTTGAGGCTCGCCAACTGCTCGTTGTCGAGGTTGTTGATGAGCCACCGATCGAGCGCATGCATCTCCTCGACGAAGACGAAGGTGAAGGTGCCCGGAAGCCAGCCTCGGATGGTTGCAGCCTGTGTGGGGTGTTCGAGACCTTGTAGCGCGAGGGCATAGATCGTGAGAGCGCCGAGGAACTCCGATGGCATCCCCCACCTATAGCCGAAGTCAAGGAGGGAGTCGGCCGTTTCAATAGCTGCAGCGTATTCGCCCAGGCCGAGTTGGCCCCAACCTGTATAGATGAGAGCTGGTAGGAGGTACTGGTCGTCCTCTGTCGCTTCCTCGATGAAGGCCTGGCCGTTGGCAACCATGGCTTCGAAGTCTTTGTTGGCGCAGGCCAGCATCGACTGACACCAAAGCGCGAAGCCTGCCATAAGGGGCGAGGCATGCTCAACGCCAACCGCAATGGTGCGCTGCATATCGGGGTCTTCAACACCGGTTGGATCGGGGCTGGTAAGCGAGGCGAGGACTGCGCCGAGTCGGGTGAGTAGCAGTTGGTCCGGCCCGACTTGCGTCGCTGATTCACTGGCGAGTTCCATCCGTCGTAAGCCTTCGCTCCGGTCGCCACCCATGACCGTCAGCCATGCTGCGATCCACAGCGCCCACCAGGCTGCAGGTTCGGTATCGTCCGCTCGTAGCAGCTCGTCGGCTGCGATCCGCACCTTCCGCCATCTCCCGGCGTAGTGATGTTCGAAGGCCCTGATCGCCACTAGGGCTTGGTAGTTCTCGTCATCTTCAACCCCTGGGAGGGCCAAGATCTCGTCTGCCCACCCATGAAAGCCCTGGTTTGCGAACACGACTAGTTGCGCTCGGGGGGCAACAAGCTCCGCGGCCGTGGCGGCGCTGCCGTTGGCAAGTGCTGTGTCCAACGCTCGCCTGAGGTTCGGTGCTTGTTCACGGAGACGGCGTAGTGAGTCCATAGCCGTCGGACTCCAAGCATCGTGGATGACTTCTTCTACGAACCTCGCAAGGTACTCGTGGAGGTTGCCCATCACGATCTCGGACTCATCGCTGCGCTCGAGGTTTTCCTCGGCGTAGCTACGGATGGTCTCCAAGTACCGGTACCGGGTTTGGCTTCCAGCCCGAACAACACTCAGCAATGATTTGTCAACAAGGGCGGAGAGTACGTCCAGGACCTCAACGTCACTTGCATCGCTGTTGACAGCAGCCGCTCCAGCCAGGTCGAACTCACCCGCAAAGGCGGCCAACCGAACGAACACCCCCTGTTCTGTCGGATCGAGCAGATCAAATGACCAATCGATCGCCTGGCGTAGTGTCTGGTGGCGATCGCGCCGGCGTCGTCGCCGACCACCTGTGAGAACGCTGAACCGATTGTCAAGACGATCGAGCAGCTCTGCCGGCGACATAGTGTTGACCCGGGCTGCGGCCAGCTCGATCGCTAGCGGGAGATGGTCGAGCCGAGCGCAGAGTTCGCCAACGGTCTGGCCCGTTTCGCTGTCGAGGCGGAAGTCCGGTGAGATCGCACGGGCTCGGTCGACGAACAACTGCACAGCTGGAGAGTCCAAGCCGTTGCCCGCCAGACCGGTGACGGGGATCAACACTTCCCCTTCGACAACGAGCGCTTCACGGCTTGTCGCAAGGACTCGGGTTGCCGCCGATGGTTCGACAACAGCCTCGATGATCTCGGCCGCAGTGTCGAGAACATGCTCACAGTTGTCGACCACCAGCAACGTCTCACTAGAGGATGCAGACATCGCGACCGTGTCAAGCGTCGGGTTCGGCACACCCAGGGCCCGAGCGAACGTAGGCAGGACGTCCAACTCATCACTGGCGAGGCCAAGATCGACGAACACGGTCCGCTCGAAACCGGAGGTCAGCTGTCCGGCGGCCGCGATCGCGGCGCGGGTCTTTCCTATTCCGCCGATGCCGACCAAGGTAACGAGCTGAGTCTCGCCTAACTGGGCCATGATGTCTGCAACGAGCGTGTCCCTGCCGACGAACGACGACCTCGCCCTCGGTAGTGACTGTGAGTCCTCAACCCGCAAAGCGGGGTAGTCTCCCGCTCCGATCTGGAAGATTCGCTCCTTGGCAGGTAGTCCCTTCAGGCGGTATTGGCCAAGGTCCCGGACCTCGACTTCTTCGAGCATGCTCCTTGTCGCTCCGGAGGCCAGTATCTGACCACCGTGTCCCGCATCCATGATGCGGGCACACCGATTGAGCGCTGCACCGAAATAGTCCCCGTCACGTTGCTCGGCCTCACCAGTATTGAGGCCGATTCGGACGGGCAGAGTCAGCGACTCTTGAGCTGCAAACGCTGCCTCGACCGCCCGCTGCGGTGATGTGAACACTGCGCAAACGCCATCACCTGTGTGTTTGAACACATGTCCGCCACCCCGGCGTACGACACTGCCCAGCAGCTCATCGTGCACGGCCAACGCGCCAGACATCGCCTCAGCATCAGCCTGCCAGAGTCGGGTAGAACCCTCGATGTCAGTGAAGAAGAAGGTGACGGTCCCCACCGGGAGTGGCTGATCATCGGCCATCATCACATCATCGCGCAGCGATCCAGCACGCCACGGAGCGACTTCCAACAGCCCACGCATCACCGGCGTTCTGGGACGCCTTGGCTGCCTGGAAACGCTCGCCTCCGATCGTCCAGGGTGAAAGCAGCCGGAGCCCGTCGGGGCGTGGACGTTTCCGGTCCAACGTCGGATTCGTCGTGACGAGGTTCGTCAGCGGCTCATCCGGAGGACGAGTGTGTAGCGGGGGCTGTCATGGGTCCGTGTTGACGACTCGACAGTGAGACCTGCTGCTGTGATCGCTTGTTGGAACTCTGTCGAGGTATAGGGCGTGAACTCGACATCGTGGCGACGGTGCTCGATCCGGTCTTCATTGATCAGCGCGAGATGAACCGAGGCAGTATGGGGATCCGACCACGAACTCGGGATTCGCCAGGTGTAGAACCGGACGCAATGGGTTCCGTTGCGAGTGACTGAGCGGCCAGCCACCTCGACATCAGGCCTCCGAGATCGGAGGTGTTCGAAGTCCCGGGTGCCGATGACAACCTTTCCAGCATCGTCAGCCACCCCGGCCATGCCGCTCAGGGCTGATTCGACGCCGGATGCTCCTGGGGCGTGAGCATGAACGAGGGAGTTCCCGTTGCAGACCACAAGCGCGAACCGTTGGCTGAACTTGGAAGGCAGCTGACTCCAATCGCTCACAGCGAACTCAACGTCGAGTCCTTGCGCCGTCGCTCGCTGCCGCGCTTGTGTGACCATTGCCGCTGAGGCGTCGGTGCCGTAAACCCGCAAGGACCGGCGGGCGAGTTCCAAAGCCTCGACACCAATACCGCACGCAGCATCGAGTACCTGTGCGCCTGGTGGCAGCTCGGCGAGGCAGTGTTCGTACGAAGCAACAAATGGTCGACCGCTCATCTGATCATCGTCGAGCAACCAGTGGTAGTCCTCGGCGAATCTGTCGTAGGCGCTCATACAGCCATCGTCTCAGATCCTCACATGCTGACAAGACAGGCGCCGCCCACTCGGAGTCATCGGCGACGCCGGAACGGAGTCAGGTGCTCAGAGTGGGATCGCTTCGGAAGCCGGACGGTGTCCACGCGCATTCCCACGCCCCTCGAACCACGGCCAGCCGAGATGGCCCACCGTGAACGACCCCACGCAGCACTGCTGAGGAGGTGTCTGCGCAATTGGACCGTGGGTCCAAACTCCACCCTCTGCGCTCATGTGATGTCGCGAGACATGGGAAAGGCCCGAACCCCCAGGTGGGGGTCGGGTCTTTCTAGTTTTTGAAGCGTGGCTGCAGCCGCGGTTGGAGTCGAGGCCGGTCTCGCCGCGCTGCGCCCAGACGTGGCCGAGCCTGTCTCCTCCCGGAGTAGGGTCTAGACGGCGCTGGTTCGAGTGGCCCCGGACTTCTGCTGGCGGAGGAGCCATACGAGCGCTGTTGCAGTGACGGCACCGTAGATGGCTCCGAGTCCGGGGGGTCCGGCTAGATCACCGATAGGCATTCCTGCGACCCAGCCTGTGGTACTCGCGACCACCCACCAGCCCGCTCGTGGGATCTGCTGTCGCAGCACCGTCCACTGCAGCACCCCGACCGCCGTTCCGAACAGGCTCACGCCCAAGATCCAGCCGAGCTCCGGATCGACGACACCAATCC
>JBPCTU010000520.1:0-5445 GCA_051011515.1 Acidimicrobiales bacterium | reverse complement strand
TCTTCCACGGCAACAACCACACAAACTACGAACTGGCGTCTCCCAACACCGATGACGAGGCCTTGGCGATGATGGCTCAGGGCATGCGTCGAATCCGGGCCTTCGAGCGCCGGACCGGGCTGGCCGTCGACCGGGTGATGACTCCACCCCATGGCCGTTGCAGTACCCGCATCGCTGAAGCGCTGTTTCGCCTCGGCTTCGACGGCCTGTGCATAGACGATGTCTACTCGTGGTCCAGCGAGACCGACCCGGATCCCGTCCTTCACGGTTGGTTCCCGGCTGACCTCGTGGCGGGTGGTCTTCCGGTCCTACCCCGAACGCTCTTCGAACATGACCCCCGTGAGCTGGCCTTTCGGGCCTTTCTTCGCCATCCGCTCGTCATCTACGGCCATCACCAAGACGTCGCTGAAGGGCTCGAGGTGTTGAGATCCTTCACCGACCTGACGAACAGTTTTGGCGAGGTGCGCTGGTCCGGGCTCGACGAGATACTCACCACAAATGTCGCGACCCGAGTCGACGGGTCTCAGCTTCGCGCCCGTGTGTACTCGCGCGAAGTCGAGTTCGACGTCCCAGACGGGGTCGACGAGGTTGTCGTGGAGACGCCAGGAGTGGCCGGCCTTTCCGACACGACCCAAATCGATCTCGGTGGGCCTGTCGCCTACACGACGGACGCCAACCGCATAATCAGCAGTCCGGTCGAAGCATCGCCAGGGAAGGTACGCGTGTCGTTCGCGCCGAAATCTCCGGTCGATGCCGACTCGGTACCGGCCCCGCCCAGTCGCCCATGGCCGATGGTCCGGCGGGTTCTAACCGAAAGCCGCGACCGAGCTATGCCCTTGGCTCCGGGTGCGCTGAGCCGCTTGCAACGCAGCTAGCGCCGCTCAGACAGTGCTGGTGACCGGCCCGTCCAACATGAATACGTCCGCGCTGGGAAGCTCGCCGAAGAACGTGCGGTGCCACAACTCGAATGACAACAGCGCCAGCAGGTGTCGGCGAAGGTTCCGCCGCCGACGTCGGTGCTGATCGAGGAGTTCGTCGACGTACTCGAGGTTGAAGAATTGCGACGCCGCCGAGCCCGGTTGGTGGAATAGTTCGTGCAGGCGTTGAACGAACTCATCTCGTTGTAGAAGCTCGTCCAGCGGCGTTTCGAAGCCTCGTTTGGGTCGATGCACAATGGCCTCAGGTAGCCAACGCTCAGCCGCAGCCTTCTGAAGCCGCTTGGCGGCACGGCCCTGGAGTTTGTACTGAGTCGGGACAGTCTCCAAGAAATCGATCAGCTCGGTGTCGAGGTATGGAACGCGGTTCTCGAGCGAGTGCATCATCGGGATCTTGTCGTTGAACAACAAGAGATCATCGGAGAGGTTCAGCCGGGTGTCGACAAACTGAAGCTTCGCGACCGAGTCAGCCAGTCCGCTCGTGTCGGAACAGAGGCGTTCGACGATTCCGAGATCGGCGCTGCTCATCTCCCTGAGCAGTTCAGGCTTGACGAGTTTTTGCTTCTGTTCGGGTGAAAAGATCGTGTAAATGCCCAGGAATCGCTCGGCTGGCGAGCTCTGGCGGCGAGCGAACGCAAGCCTCTCCAGAGGCTCATTTCGGGGCAGAGCAGAAGCAGCCGTCTGGAGTGGTAGAACCCGAAGCAGCGGTCCTAGGCGCGCCATTAGCGCCTCGCCGCGATAGCGGTTGTAGCCGGCGTGGGGCTCGTCGGCACCCTGCCCGCTCATGACCACCTTCACGTGGCGGGCAGCCAGCTCGGAGACAAAATGCAGTGGGCTGATGGAATCCTCAGCGATGGGCTCTTCGAGATGCCCGAAAGACGACACCAGGAAGGCAAAGGCCTCGTTACGGTCGAGGACCACCTCGTGATGATCGCTGCCTATGTACTTCGACGATTCCGCCGCATCGGCCAGCTCATTAAAAGAGCCCTGCCCATGGAAGCCGACAGTGAAGGTCTTCAGCGGCTGACCGGCGGCCACCATCATGTGGCCAATGAGTGCAGAGTCAACGCCGCCCGACAGCAGTAGCCCAACCTCGACGTCGGCGACCATCTGCCGTTCAACGGCCTGCACGAGCAGGCGGTCGTATTCCTCGACAGCCTCCTCGAATGTCATGTCCATGTTCGTGACCGGCAGCCGGCGGGCGTAATGGACGAGGTCGGATCGCTGGCGGCCCACGACCAGCGCGTGGCCGGGATAGAGCTTCGCGATCCCGGAGAACATCGACTGGGGTGATGGGTTGTAGCGGAACGTGAGGAACGAGTTGAGAGCGTCGAGGTCGAGTTCGGCCGACACCGCTGGGTGATCGAGGATCGACTTGAGCTCGGACCCGAATAGGAGGCGTTGAGCACTCTCGAAGTAATAGAGCGGCTTGACGCCGTAGTGGTCTCGGACCAGCGTGACCTCTTCATTCAGAGCATCGTGGATCGCGAACGCGAAGATCCCGTTGAGACGGTTCAACGAGTCGACTCCATCGCGTGCGAACAACTCGAGCACGACCTCGGTGTCCGACGTCGTACGGAAGGTCTGCCCTGCGGCCTCCAACTCTTGGCGAAGTTCTCGGTAGTTGTAGACCTCACCGTTGTAGACGATCGTGAATCGGCCATTTGCAGATGTCATCGGTTGCGCGCCACCCGCAAGATCGATGATGGACAGGCGTGTGTGACCCAGCCCACATGACCTTGTCGAGTCCACGAACACACCGGACGCGTCGGGCCCCCGGTGATGGAGCAGCCTCGTCATGGCGTTCAGCGCGCGCTCATCGACATCTCCCGCCTGACGCTCGAATATGCCTGTTACTCCGCACACAGTCAGCCGACCGGAGTCTGTAGATAGTTCTTGGCGTGTTCGTACGCCTTGGCAGTGTGCTCCATCTCTTCCCGAGACTCGGGGATATCGAGGATGAAGACCAAATAGCCGCGATCCATGTACGCGGCCAGCGACTGGCCTACCTGCTCGTAGCTACCGACGAGGTACGGGCAGAAGGTGCGATAGGTCTGGAAGGGATGCAGCCAGAACGTGCCGTCGACGTCCCAGCTCTCATCACGCTCGGACAGCTTCTGATGCCAGCTCGAGTCGGAAACCTTCATCGCAACCTGGTGAGTGAGCTCTCCCTTGCGATCTGGAGGGAACTTCTCATTCGCATACTCCCACGCCGCCTCCGGAGTGTCGCGAGCAACAATCCCGATGCGGACCGAGCTGCGGCCGGGTGTTCCGACGTCCTCTGTATCAGCCGGCCGTGGATAACGGACCGCCACAGCGTCGAGCGCCTGGGCGGTCGCCATACCCTGTTCGGACGAGCCTGAGACGAAGATCCGAGGTTGGAGCTCGGCCGGTACCTCGGGCGTGAGCCTCAGGTTGGTGACGCTGAAGTAGTCGCCGGCGAAGGTGACGGCCCGATCCCCCTTGCACAGGTCGATGATGATCTGGGTGTACTCCTGGCAGCGGAGGTAACGCTCGTCGTGGGGAGCATGGGCGTGCAGCGCTTCGAGATCGTGGGTGAAACCTCCGGCCAGCATGTTCAAACACACCTGACGGCCATGGAGGTACGCGTAGGTAGAGATCATTTTGGCCACGGTGTATGGGTGCATGTACGCCGGCTGGACTGCGACCAAGGGCGTCAGCTGGTTCGTGCTCTCGATCACAACCTGCGAAACGAGCCATGGATCTACGATTCCATTGTCGGTGTACACGAGCGTGCCGCCGTAACCCAGCTCGTCGGCCCATTTCGCGCGTTCAACGACGGTCTTCAAGTACTCGTCGCGCGGCACGTCCTTGGACTGCGGAGTGGTGCTGAACAGCTCTAGCCCCGGTATCCCTGCTGTGTTGGCCACGGGTCCTCCTCACAAGTCTCGGGCGTCGAATAGGTCATCAGTTGTTCTGATACTCGTACGGGCCGATGTCGGTCACCGCTACGCCGTCACCTGTACCGTCGACAGGACGGGGGGCATTGTTGAGATCCTGGGCCGGAGCATTGGTGTCGAGCCCCGAGTCGATTGCCACAGACCCGGCCGCCAGACGGTAGCGACGGCGCACATCTCCATCGGAAATGTCGACGAAATCAGTGGCATCAGCTTCAACATTGTTGGAGACAAACGACCCAGCGCCTGGCTGCAAGCTGGAACCGGCAAACGGCACGAAGTCCCCGAGAAAGAGGTTGTTGAACAGATCTACCTCGGCGCCGCCGTATGCCTGGATGCCCTCGTAGTCGACATCGCCGGTGATGAGGTTGTTCGCAATGGTGACATCGCGGTATTGCTCGCGTTGAGCATCGCTGTCACCGATCAGGAGTACAACCGCTACGCCGTCGGAGACGAACACGTTGTTCTCGATGACGATGTTCCTCGCTGGGCTTCCGTTGAGCGCGGTCATGATGATGCCGTGGCGATCGGTGGAGCAGACGTTCTGTGCGATGACGATGTCCTCCAGCGGGGCGTATGAAGCGAGCACGTCGTATGTCTGGAAACAGTCCGAATGCGGATCTCTCCCGTTCTGCGCATCGCTCTCGAAGATGTCGTGGATGTAGTTCTGACGGAACTCGTGCCCACTGCCGAAGAATCGGATTGCATCCGCGTCCTGGTGTGACGCCGCGAACACGCGCGAGATGTCGTTCCTAGCGACGAAGTGGTCTTCGCCCCAGACCCAAATACCCCAACCGTCGATGGCCCAAATCGTGTTATCGACGATTGTGGCCTCGACACACCGTGCGGGCTCGCCGGCAAAGGTCTGGATGCATCCCACACCGATCCCGACCATGTCGTGGATCGTGTTGTGGCGGACAGTGACCCGCTGCCCATCGATGAACACACCCGATCCCTCGATACGGGTGGCCCCGCTGATGTCGAAGTGCTCGACGATGACGTCGTCGGCGAACACCGCTATGGATTCGACTGACGTTCCCTCGAAGCCTCGGATGGTGATCGGCCGATCCTCGGTACCTGACGTAGTGACCTGAAAGCCGGCGTCATACCTGCCAGGAAGGACACACAGGACATCGCCGCTGAACGTCGAGGCGAGGGCCGCTTCGAACGTGTCGAACGGATAGGACACGGTGCCATCCCCGAAGAAAGACCCCTCGTTCGACATGCTGACGTCACAGATCTCCTCAGGCATAGGCGTCGGCGTAGGTGTCGGGATCGGGGTGGCGGTCGGGCTCGGGGTGGACGTTGGAGCTGCAGTAGCGGGGCTCTCGACAGTCGGTACCGGTGTCCCAATCGGCGTCGCCTCGACGACAGCTGCGGATGGCTCCTCTGTCGTCGCCGGCTCGTCGGACGAGGCGTTGGCACACGCCACAGCGATCATCGCGACGAGTGCGAGAAGCGTTGCTTTGCGGGTGTGCCGCCAAACAGCGGCGATATGGCCTCGTAACGAGTCGCCACCGCGGCTATCCATCGCTCCCGAGGTGGGCTGACGAGCCAATGACGAGATCGAGGCAGCCAACAACATGTTGCAC
>JBPCTU010000519.1:0-9725 GCA_051011515.1 Acidimicrobiales bacterium | reverse complement strand
GGCCCACACGACGAGACGCAGATGACCCAGACCCCCACCACAATCGACCCCCGAGACGAGTCTCCCGTTCCTGTTGACCCGCCAGCTCACGCTGCTGGTTGGGCCGCTCTCGCCGGATTCCTCGCCGCTGCAGCCGCATTGGCAACCGGGGAGATCATGTCGGGCTTCTCTCAGTCGATCCCATCGCTCGTTGTCGGCGTAGCCGAGATATTCACCGCCGAAACCCCGGGCGGCATCGTCCGGTGGAGCATCAACGCTTTCGGAACCAGCCAGAAGAACATCCTGACAACTGGCATCGTCATCACAACGCTGGGTGTAGGCACATTCCTGGGAGTTGCGAGCCTCCGCAATCGCAAGATCGGCATCGTCGGTTTTGCCGCGTTCGGCGTCCTCGGAGGCTGGGCGGGGGCCCGCGCTGCACTCTCTGCCGATGGGTGGTCGTGGTTATCTGCAATTCTGGCGACTGCGGTCGGAATCGGCGTCCTGTTGGGACTACTCAAGTGGCTGCCGTTCAGCTCGACAACGGCATCAGGTGCGTCGGCTCTCACCGCGACGCCTGACCGTCGCAACTTCCTCACGCTGGCGGGCGGAGCGGGATTCTTCGCCATCTTCGGGATGGGCATCGGTAGGTCGCTGCGCAACAGCCAGAGCGTCGAAGGCGCCAGACAGCAGCTCGCCGCCAGCCTCGCCACCACTCCCACACCGGCGACCGCTGCCACGCCGGTGCCGGCTCCCATCGGTTTCAACTCAGTCGATGGAATCTCGCCGCTGATCACACCGAACGAGGACTTCTACCTGATCGATACCGCCATCCGGAAACCGCAGATCGACCCCGCAACCTGGGAGATGCGGATCACGGGAATGGTGGACAACGAAGTCCGGCTGGGCTTCGACGATCTGTTGGCAATGGACCAGATGGAGGAGACCATCACACTCTCGTGTGTTTCCAACCGGATCGGCGGCGATCTGGTCGGGAACGCGGTCTGGACGGGTGTCTCCCTCGCGTCACTGCTCGAGATGGCCGGTGTTCAGCCCGGCGCAGACCAGATCGTCGGCCGTTCAGTGGATGGCTGGACCGGTGGTTTTCCAACCGAGGTCGCCCTCGACGGACGCCCGGCCATGGTTGCCCTCACAATGAATGGCGAACCACTCCCCATCTCACACGGCTTCCCTGCTCGCCTTGTCATCCCAGGCCTCTACGGATATGTCTCGGCTACCAAGTGGCTCTCCGAAGTCGAGCTCACGACCTGGGAGGACTTCGACGGATATTGGATTCCTCGGGGGTGGGGCAAAGAAGGCCCCATCAAGACCCAATCCCGGATCGACGTTCCCCGAGACGGCCAAGAGATCCCAGCCGGTCCCGCGATGATCGCCGGTGTCGCCTGGGCGCCACACCGATCAGTCGAAACGGTCGAGATTCAGATCGACGATGGCGAGTGGATTCAGACCGAGCTGAGCGAGGAACTCTCCACGAACTCCTGGCGCCAATGGATGGTCGAGTGGGACGCGGTGCCGGGCGAACACTTCGTCAGCGTCAGAGCAACCGACGGTGACGGAGTCACCCAGACCGACGAGCTTCGACCGCCGGCTCCCGATGGCGCCACAGGCCACCACAACATCGCTTTCGAAGTAACCGCCTGACCACCGATCAGAGCGACAGGTCCACACCGGGCTGATTCGCGATTGCTCGGCTTCGCCCCGCGTACCCTCGTCCGATGGACACTCCGGAGATCGCGCGGCGAACTCCCCCCGAAGCGCTGTTCGCGGTAGGCGCGATCTCGCAGTACCTGGGTGCCGCTGTGGCCGTCGGACTCTTCGACGAGATCGCGCCGGCCGGCGTCGCCTGGCTGAGGGTGTTGGGAGCCGGCCTCATCGTCTCAGCGTGGAGGCGGCCTTGGCGGCGGTCATGGACGAGAACCGAACTTGGTTGGGCCGCAGCGTTCGGGACAACCCTCGCGGCCATGAACCTGTTCTTCTACCTGGCTATCAACGAACTACCACTGGGGAACGCTGTCGCAATCGAGTTCATCGGGCCGATCGCTGTGGCCGCGTACGGTGCCCGGAACCGTCGTTCCATCGCCGCTGTGTTGCTTGCCCTCATGGGTGTGGTCCTACTCGCTGGTGTGGAAGCCGGTGGCGAGATGATCGGCGTGTTGTTCGCGCTTCTGGCCGGCATTGCTTGGGCCGGCTACATCGTGCTGGGGCATAGGGTCGCTCGCACAGGCCTGGCAGTCGACGGCCTGGGTGTCGGCATGCTCATGGGTGCCTGCCTCCTGTCAGTGGTCGGAGTCCCCGAGCTGGGTCCAGCACTCGACTCGCCATATCTGCTTGTTCTAGCGCTGACGACGGGTTTGTTGTCGAATGCGATCCCATACGCGATCGACCAGGAAGTGCTCAAGACCGTGGACCAGTACCGGTTTGCGATGTTCCAGTCGATGCTCCCGGCCTCGGCAACCCTCATCGGGCTGGTCGCCCTGGCCCAGATCCCGAGCGGTGCTGAGCTCGCCGGAATCGGGCTGGTCGTAGCGGCTCTGGCCATCCAGGGTTCGGCGCGAACCGGCGCCGAACCGCACCCGCCGCCTGTGGCGCCCTGACCGCGTACCGAACCTATTGAGCTGACATCCTCAGCTCGGGCAGGTCGCGAAAGTGTTCAAGACTTTCAGGATTCGCCAGGGCTTCTACATTGTCAACTTCTCGGCCGTGGACGATCTCGCGAACCGCCAGCTCGGTGAGTTTCCCACTACGCGTGCGGGGCAGATCCGGTACCGCCACGATCACGGCGGGAACATGGCGCGGCGATGCGCCGGAACGAATCCGGTTTCGGATCTCGTTACGGAGATCGTGGTCGAGCCCGACATCTTCGTCGAGTCGAACGAACAGGACGACGCGTGTGTCGCCATCCCACTCCTGGCCCACCACCAAACTCTCCAGCACACCGGGGAGCGCATCCACTTGCCGGTAGATCTCGGCCGTTCCTATGCGAACTCCACCAGGGTTCAGGGTGGCGTCGGATCTGCCGTGGATGACCATGCCTCCATTCGGTGTCCATTCGGCATAGTCGCCTTGGTGCCACAGCCCGGGGAACCGGTCGAAGTAGGCGGCGTCGTACTTGGAGTTGTCGTCGTCGTTCCAAAACCCCAGCGGCATGGACGGGAATGGTTCCCCGCAGGCCAACTCGCCACGGACCCCGTCGTCGGTGGGCTCCCCAGTCTCGTCGACGACACGAATGTCCATACCCAGTCCGGCTCGCTGAATTTCACCCGCGAAGACCGGACTGGTCGGGTCACCGGCGACCAAACAGCCGCAGAGATCAGTCCCTCCGGAGATCGAGGCCAGGTGAACATCGTTCTTGACACTGCTGTAGACGTACTCGAAACCTTCGGGCACCAGGGGCGAACCAGTCGAACAGATGGTCCGCAACGACGAGAGCTGGTGGCTGGTCGCGGGGTGAACTTGTGCCTTGTTGCACGCATCGATGAACTTCGCCGAGACGCCCATCAGAGTCATGTCGGTGTCATCGGCCAGATCGAAGAGCCGATCGCCGTCGGGATGAAAGGGGGAGCCGTCATACAGGACGATGGTCGCGTCCGAGGCCAGACCCGATGCCAACCAGTTCCACATCATCCAGCCGGCCGTGGTGAAGTAGAACACCCGGTCATCGGGTTGCACATCACACTGGAGCTGGTGCTCCACCAGGTGTTTCAACAAGACACCGCCGGAGCGATGGACGATGCACTTCGGCTTACCGGTTGTCCCCGACGAGTACAGCACGTACCACGGATGATCAAACGCCAGCTGAACCGTCTCGACGGCGGAGGGTGACATCTCACCCAATCGAGCCGCGGCATTTTCGAGGGTCGGATGGCGCGCCGGGTCGAGGGTGACCTCAGCGGGCTCATAAGGCACCACAAGTGTCCGATGCGCTGTCGGCAGGGCAGCGGCCAAATCAGACGTTTTGTCCAGAACTGAGTACTCCTTGCCCCCATAGAAGTAGCGGTCCGAGACGAAGAGGACCTTCGGTTCGATCTGGCCGAAGCGGTCGATGGCGGCGTCGGTTCCGAAGTCGGGCGAGACCGAGGTAAACACCGCACCGACCGAAGCAGCCGCCAGCATTACCGCGTAGATGTCCGGCGTGTTTGCCATCATTGCCGCGACACGATCACCAATCTCGACGCCACTGTCTCTGAGTAGTTGCTGGTACTGCGATACCAGCAGATTGAGCTCGGCCCAGGTGAGATTGCGCACATGCCCGGCCTCTCCACGGAACACAACTGCCAGCCCGTCGTCATGTCGCGACAGCAACGTGTCGACGACGTTCAGTCGGGCATCAGGAAAGAACTTGGCCTCGCGCATCGGATTGCCGGACTCGACGGCAACCGACCCTCGGTGGCCCTTAACCTGGCAGTAGTCCCAGACCTCTTCCCAGAATCGGCCCGGCTCCTGCACGCTCAGTGCATGCAGGTCGGGGTAGGAAGAAACCCCCAGCCGACTCATGAAGGAGTAGAGCCGACTACTCGTTGCTCGTTCGTGGCTCGGTGTCCAGAGCGCGGTCACGACGGAACGTTACGGCGCGAAGGTCTGATTGACCATCTCCTCGCTCAACACCCAGAGTGCCGCCGCCGTGTCGTCGTCGAGGATATGGGGCTTGATGCCGTACTTGGCCACGTTTTCGCCCAGCTCGCCGACCCGGCAATCGGCCAGGTACGAACCGTTGGGCGCCTGCACATCTGGGTGAGCGGCAGCGAGCGTTTCGGTTGCGGCGCCGGCCGGAACAGTCTTGAACTCGAACCCGCCATCGCCCGATTCTCCCGCGGCTTCGGCTCGGGCCTTGAAACGCTCCATGGCTTCGGCCAGTAGCTCGTCGGTGAGGTGGCGGCCAAGGTCGGTCATGATGGCGCCCGGATGAACGGAATAGGACAAGACGCCCTGGTCGCCCGCCCGCCGCGCCAGCTCACGGGCAAAAAGCGCGTTGGCGCTCTTCGACCTTCCGTAGGCCACCCATGGGTTGTACTCGGTCGCCTCGAAACCAGGATCGGCGAGATCGACATCGGCCTCGCCGTGCGCCGAGGAGGAAAGGGTGACTACCCGCGGGGAGTCACCAGCAGCGATCGCGGGCCACAGGCAAGCCGTCAACAAGAAGTGTCCGAGGTGGTTGGTGCCGAACTGGAGCTCGAACCCGTCGGCGGTGAGCCCATAGGGACAAGCCATCACACCTGCGTTGTTGATCAGCACGTCGACGGCATCGTGATCTTCGTTGAACTCGTCCGAGAACTGCCTGATGCTGTCCAACGACGCAAGATCCACGGTGTACTGAGACAGCTGCGCATCGCCGACCTCAGCGCGAATCCGATCCGCTGCCGCCGTGTTCTTGGCCGAATCGCGGGCCAGCATCGCAACGCTTGCTCCCCTTGCCGCCAGCGCGCGAGTCGTCTCCTCGCCCAGTCCACCGGAAGCGCCGGTGACGACGAACCGACGGTCAGTCAGGTCGACGCCTTCGAGAACCTCATCGGTGGTTGTGTCTTGATCAAAGCCATGCATGGCAACACACTGGCAGAATCGCGGGCGGCCGACCACGTCAGCCGGCGAGGGGTGACCGCGCTGTCGCGAATGCTCAGCGTTCGGAGTGCGCCATCAGCGACAAGAAGTAGAAAACCACCATCACAAGCGCCATCGCCAGAGCGACGTCCATGTTGCGCACGGCCAATGCCAACAAGCCCACCATGGCGAAGAACACCGTCCCGGCCATCAACGCCATCATCAACGGACGTTCTTTGGCATGGAACGCCGCTTCTTTCCAGTCCAGCCTCTGCATGCCGGAGGTATCGGACGAAATCCGTTCGGACTTCAACAAAACAGTTCGCTCGGACTTCAACAGAGGTTTCGCCGTGGCGGGTTCGCCCGAGGCGATCAGACGCGTTCGACGAGGGTCCCGGTGCCCAGCCCGCCCCCACAACACATAGAGATGAGGCCATATCGGCCGCCCGAGCGTTGCAACTCGTGCACCGTCTTCGTGATGAGGATGGGCCCCGTAGACCCCAAAGCATGACCAATCGCGATCGCACCACCGTTGGGGTTGACACGATCGTCGATTTCGATCTCGAGTTCCTTGGCCCATGCCACGACAACCGAGGCGAACGCCTCGTTGATCTCGTAGATGTCGATGTCATCGGTGGTCAGGCCGTTGTCGGCGAGCAGCTTGCGCGTTGCCGGCATTGGACCGGTCAGCATCATCACCGGGTCGCTGCCCACCAGACAGGAGTCGACGACGCGGGCGATCGGGGTTGCGCCAACCTCGGCTGCCTTGGCGGCGGACATCAACATGACTGCTCCGGCGGCATCGGCGATTTGAGAGGACGTACCAGCCGTGTGGTAGCCGTCGGGTCCCGCCAGGGCGTGGAGATTCGTCAGGCCTTCGATGGTTGTGTCGCGGAGACCCTCGTCGCGGTCGTGGACGACTTGATCGACAACCGCGCCTGACTCATCGACGACCGGAGCCTTCAAAGACACGATCTGGCCGTCGAAACGCCCCTCTTCCCACGCGACCGCGGCGAGTTGTTGAGACCTCAACCCGAACTGATCCAACTCCGCACGATCGAGATCCCAGGCTTCGGCGATCATCTCGCCGCCCTGGAACTGGTTGGTCGGGTCGTAGAACTCCTCGTAGCGAGGGGTGAATCGCTCGCCATACATCGCCTCACCATCGGCGTCGCGGGGAACATTGGAGGCAAGCGGTACCTGAGTCATCGACTCGACACCGCAGGCGATCACGATGTCGGCCATCCCGCTGCCGATGAGCGCCTGAGCCCACATGTTCGCCTGCTGGCCGGAACCACACTGCACCGAGGTTGTGCTGGCCGGTACCTCCAGGGGCAGACCGGCCGCGAGCCAGCTCGTACGAGCAATGTTGTTGGCCTGCATGCCGACCTGGTTGATACAACCGGCCGCGACGTGATCGACATCGGCTGCGTCGATCGGACTGCGATCAATCAGCGCCAAAAGCGTGTCGGCCAACAGGTCCGTGGCGTGGAGCCCGGCCAGCCGCCCGTTGCGCCGGGCAGTGGCTGTGCGTACTGCGTCAACGATCACCACGTCGGTCGGTTCGAGGTCGGCCATTGTTTGCCCCCTGGGGTCGCGACGAGCGAGTCCGCGCCGTCCCCGGCAAGTGTAGCTATGCCGGTCCGAGGGCGACTTCGGCGGTGCCGGCCAGCACGACGTCGACGTCGCGCTCGAGTTGGATGTCGCAAACGGCGCGACGTTCCCCGGCAACGACGGTCACAGCGGTAACAACACCGGTCGCAACTACGCGGTCCTCGTCGACCACCCACTTGGGGAACGTAACCTCCAGCCGGCGCACGGAATCGTCGCCCGCCCAGGCCATCAACATGTTCGCCACATAGGAAAGGTTGAGCGGACCCTGGTTGATGACAATCCGCCCCATACCCATGGCCTCAACCGCGTCGCGGTCCCAGTGAACGGGATACGGATCGCGCAGGATCGCCGCCATCGTCTTCATACGCTGCGGGTCCACCCGTGGCATCTCCCACGGCGGGATCACATGTCCCGGTTCGACCGACGTCAGGTCGTCGCGTTCTCCCGGGCTCATCGCCGAAACCGCCAGTAGTTGGTGATCCGTGCTGCAGCGGTACCTGCGGGTTCGAAGAGGTCAATGCTGAACGAGACTGCGTCGTACACCCGGCCGGAATCGGTGTTTCGTCGCTCGGCGCTGGTGATCGAACCCTCGCAGCGATACTCGACACCTTCGCGGAGCGGTTTGAAGTACTCCCAGTTGTACCCGTCCAAACCCACCGAGCCTGCCCCCTCGACCTGCCCGAGCCGAAACAACTCTGCGATGCTCGTGCCCGCGCCGAGGATTGGCATGTGGAACAAGATCACCGGGTGGGCGAGGTCTTCCGACATTGGCTCGCGACCCGTGCAATCGGTGAGCAGGTAGTTCTCCCAATGCTCGATCGTGTAGTTCCCACCGGGGAATCGGTGGCCAACCAGGCGACTCAGTTCGGCTTCGGACATCATCGAGCAGCGACAATAGCGCCCGCCTCGTGCGGTAGGTTGGCCGAGAGTGTGACAGGGGGAACTATGAGCGACGACTTGGAGAACCGCGTCAGGCAACTCGAGGACCGAGCGGAGATAACCCAACTGGTCGCCCGTTATGGGCCGGCAGTGGACGATCGGGAGTACGAGAACCTGGCGGAGCTCTACACCCAGGAGTCGGTGTTCGACACCGTGGGCGGCCGGATAACCGGACGAGACGAGGTGATTGCGTACTACAAGATGAAGGGGGACGAGTACGGGGCTACCTACCACTATCCCGTCAGCGTCGAAGTTCATCTCGATGGCCCCGACGACGCGCACGGCGTGGTTTGTGCCCACGCGGAGCTTTCGATCGGCGATGAAGCGGTGGCGGTCGCACTGAGATATCACGACACCTACCAACGCGAAGATGACGCGTGGCGCTTCCAGGAGCGAAACGTCAAGATCCTGTACGTGCTCCCTTTCGCCGAGTTGGACAGCGGCCTTGCCGCTCACGACCGAGTTCGTTGGCCCGGCATGCCTCGCGCGGCAGCCGCGCTCGGTCCCGACGTCAACTGACGCAGAACCCCGTGAACAGCGCCGCGTTGGTGCCGCCCGCAATCGCCGAGACGTTGCGGCGTATGCCACCTGGCTCCGCGCTGCTCATCCACGGACCTCGGTTCAGTGGCCGCTCCGAGATCGTTTCGGCCCTTGCCGACGAATCCTCGGTGTATCTGCAGGGCAGGGGCACGGTCCACTCCGACCAAGTCGCGCTGGAACGCCCCGGGCTCAACGTTGACCTCGATGCCTCGTTGGCAGACCAGCTCGCCACAGCGCACGAACGCTTGAGCTCAGTCGAGTGGTTGTTGATCGACGACCTGGACCTCTTCGACGAGGCGTCGGCGCGGCTGTTGACCGCCATCGCGACACGTGCGTCCGAATGGGCGCTGAGGGTGGTCGCGACAAGCAGCTCACACATCGATCTGTCTCCTTGGCCTCAACAGTCCGTTGGTGTGGCGCCGCTGAACCACTCGGTCTCACCTGCAAGTCTCGGCTTGGACGTGACCAACGAAGAACTTGCACAACTCATTGCGTCGACCGGGGGTTGGTTGGGCCTGGTCCGAGCAGAAACCGCCGGAACGTTGGATGTGCTCCTGGACAGGGTGCTGGACGCGCTCGACAGCGATACCGAGATCGTGGCCCAGGCGTGTGCATGGTCAGCACAGGCCAGTGATGACTCGCTTGCCTTTGCGACTGGCCTCGAGGCGCCGGCAATCGATCTTGCCCTCCGCGGCCTCGTCGAGGCGTCAGTGCTGTCTTGGAACTGGGCGATACCCCCCCGTATTGCCGCAACGATCCGCGACCGCACACCGCCTGGACGACGGCGGGAACTGGCGCGACAGATCGTCGCCCATGGTCGTGCTGATCGAGCTGAGATGGTCGCGGCCTACCTGACCGAAACCGACGACCGATCCAGCGCCGCGTACGAGGTTCTCATCACTGCGGCGAGAGTCGAGGTCCAGAACGCTCCGGAGCGGGCAACCCAGCTCTTCGACGCCGCAGAAGCCCTTGTCCCCAGGCGCGACGCAGAACATGTCGACGGCGTCAATCCAATGGGAGCTGCCGAGGTCGCGGTCGACCACGCCCGAGCCTGTCTGATGGCCGGCCAACCCGACCGCGCGATCGCGCTCTTGCAC
>JBPCTU010000518.1:0-5053 GCA_051011515.1 Acidimicrobiales bacterium | reverse complement strand
ACACAACTCGGTGACGATGTAGATGGTGTCCGCCAGCACGCCCTCTGTGATCCGACCGGAGTCGCGGTAGGTGACGAGGTTCTCCTGGGAGAGTTCCGACAGCGTCTGGATTTCCCGTAATACCTGGTCTCGATGGGCTGGGGACTCCGGACGAACGAACTTGACAGCCCCGGCGGCCAGGTCGAGATGTCGGGCCTCGGCCGCATAGACCTCGCCGAAACGCCCGGCACCTATACGTCTGACCAGGAACCAGCGGTCGTCGACGGTTTCTCCTACAAGCGTTTCAGGTTCTGGCATACAGGTGTCCCTCGAGGGGCCCCTTTACCGTGCCACCCGGCTGCGCCAACGTCCATGGGGATGCATCCCCGTCGACAGGAGGCTTCGTACCTGCTCAGATTGATCGATCGCGGGCCAGCGCGCACTTCGGCCGTCACCTGTTGAGAGGAACCTAACCATGAGCCGTACCTACCTCGCTGTCGTCGCAGTCGCTGCGGTCCTAGTGGCCGGGATCGCGGTCGCTCAGTCCTCTAGCGCGGGACCGGCAATGTGTTTCGGGATGCCGGCGACAATCACCGCTGTGCCCGGACAGACGACGTTTGGCACGGCAGGTGACGACGTCATCATCGGAACGCCCGGGCCGGACACGATCCGGGGACTCGGTGGGGCCGACAAGATCTGCTCCAGGGGCGGTAACGACAACGTTGAAGGTGGCGGCGGCGCCGACATGATCGACACGGGCGGCGGCAACGACCTGGCGGAGGGTGGAAAAGGCAACGACACGATCAGGGGCGGCAAGGGCAACGATCGGTTGGAGGGCAATGGCGGAAGGGACACCGTCAACGGAGGCCGTGGTAAGGACCAGCTGTTCGGTGGCGCCAAGGTCGACACACTTCGCGGTCAGGGAGGCAACGACACCATCCGTGGTGGCCGAGGCATCGATGTCTGTGCGGGAGGCCCCGGCCACAGTGACCGACTGTTCAGCTGCAACGATCTGGACCGTTTCGTTGGCAAACGGTCGGGAATCGACGTCGACGGTACGTTCCATACGATCATGGTCACCTCGACCGGGCCGGGCACCTATCACGTGGTGCTGACCGACACCGGTTGGGGCAGCTGCGGCAAGGACAGCGACGGCAACCCGCTCCACGGAGCGATCGTCAGTGGGCCGGCCACCTCTCAGGGCAACACGTTGGTCTGGGATTACACCCGGGTGTGTCAGGGCGGCGGCGTCCCCGACAACAGCGTGGTCGGCGCCAAGTTCAACCTGATGCCAGACGACAGCCTCGTCAACGACATCGACGGGGCAGTTCTCGCCTGAGCCGTTGCTTCGGGCCAACCAATCGGCTGTCCGCCAAAGCTGAATACCCGGCCGAGAGCCGTTGCGAGCTCCCGGCCGGGCCCGGGGCGACTCAGGCCGCCACGAATTCAGCGCCGCCCGATGATGTTGAGACGCCTACGTGAGCCTCGATGGACCAGGTATTCAGGCGAGGTGGACCGAGAACTGCACGTCACCGCACTCGCCCAGGTTCTGAGGCACCTCGAAAGGTGGGACCTCCACCTGGCACCCGCCCATGAAGGTGGTCGTGTCGTCGTCTCCGGGCTGGTCGGGTCCGTGGCTCCGAACCACGAAGTGAACCTCGGCGGTGTCGGGGTCCTCGATCTCATTGCCTCCGATCAAGGATTCACCTCCACCAATCGCCGCTTTGACGTTCAAGCTGCCGGTCGCGTTCGTGACCCCACCGGCGGCAAACATGACGGAGATGTCTGCATCGCTGCCGCCGCCGAAAGCATCATCGACGTCGTCACCGCCACATTCTCCATCACTGCAACCGTCCGGGTTCTGGAACACGACTGCCCAGATGGTGAGCGCATGACCCGCCGGTAGACCCCGTACGTGGGCTTTGACTTCGGCCTTGTCTCGGTCGAAGTTCGTGTGTGCGCCCTCGCCGACCGCCGACTCGTCGTCGAACCAGTGCAACGGCGCCCTGTCACTACCTGCACTGGCGGGTACTGCCAGTCCCATGAGTAGGGCCAGCGCTGCCGCGACCCCAACAATCAGTCGTCTCATTTGTGTCTCCTTTGTTTGCCCCGGCTTCGCCCCGGGGTGCCCGGATGGGCATTGGCATCTTCCGGCAGGCCGGTTGCGCTACGACCGCAGTCAGATCGCAGCCAGGTCGCAGCCCAAAACGCCCGGGTCTGAGAGCTGGGGCGAATCGACGCGACCGCGACCGGTGCGGGCCCTGAGCGCCCACGAAACCGCCTACCACCACGCTGACCTGGGGTTTCGACTGCGATGGAACTGCGACCAGGGTTCGAAATACTCTGGGTGACCAAGGGAGCGGGTATGGAGCTCAAGGTCCTCGGCTCTGTCGAGGTGTTCAATGGCCGTCGGTTGGCCGTTGGCGGGCCCAACCAGCGCCGGATTCTTGCCGCCCTCGCGGTTCGCCCTGGCGAAGTTGTCTCGACGGACAGGCTGATCGACATCACCTGGGGGGATGGTGCGCATCCTTCCCGAGCCGAACACAACGTCGTGACATATGTGTCGAGGATCCGCACGGGCTTGGGTGAAGAGCTCGCTCCCCGATTGGCGACGAGGGCACCCGGCTATGTGTTGCTCCTGGACGAGGGCGAGCTGGATGCGGACCGCTTCGAGCGTCTGGTCGCGGGCGCTGCACGAAGTCTCGCTGCGAACGAGCTCGAACGGGCGGTGGATTCGATAGACGAAGCGTTGAAGCTGTGGCGAGGACAGCCCTACGGCGAGTTTTGCCACGACGAGTTCGCCCGCGCGGAGGTAGCGCGCCTCGATGAGTTGCACACCAACGCTCTGGAGATCCGCTGCGAGATGCTTGTGCGGCTGAAACGAAACGCCGAGGCGTTGGGCATCCTGGAATCGTTGATCGAAGCCGCTCCGTTGCGAGAGACGCCCCGACGTCTCCAGATGTTGGCCTTCTATCAATCGGGCCGCCAGGTCGAAGCGCTGCGGGCGTTCCAGACATTCAGACAACAGCTCCTCGATGACGTCGGCGTAACCCCCATCGAAGACTTGGTGAGCCTCGACCGGTCGATCTCGGCCAACGAATCTCCCGCCGACTTGGGCACCGGCCTGTCGGCGGGACCAGTCCCGGGCTACACGCTGCATGAACTCATCGGGAGTGGACTCTTCGCCGATGTGTACCGAGCTACCCAGCCGTCGTTGGATCGGACCGTTGCAATCAAGGCCATCAAGGCCGAGCTGGCAAACCAACCCGAGTTCATTCGCGGCTTCGAAGCCGAGGCCCAGATCGTCGCCGGACTCGAGCACCCCTACATCGTTCCGCTCCACGATTTCTGGCGCGAACCCGACAGGGCTTACCTGGTTATGCGCTGGCTCGGCGGAGGCACCGTCGCAGCGACACTCGACGGCCAGCCCTGGAGCCTTGACTCTGTTGGCTACCTGGTCGAGCAGGTTGGCGGTGCCTTGGCTGCATCTCACAGAGCCGGAGTGATCCACCGAGACGTGAAGGCATCGAACGTCTTGCTGGACGGGGACGGCAACTCATACCTGACCGACTTCGGCATCGCAGTGGGCCCGGGCCCGAGCCCCGATGTGGTTCGAATCGGGTCGAGCCCACGGGGCCGGTTCTTCGCCCCGGAACTGCTGCGGGGAGGCCCGGTCGGGCCGCCCGCCGACGTATACGGGCTGGGCGTCATCGTTCACGAGCTACTGGCGGGGCGTTCAACGACTCCTACTGGCCGTCCCGACACGACGGAGGCCGCAGACGACTCCGGCGCGTTGGCGACAATGTTGCCGTCATCTACTCCCGAAGCACTCCGGTCGGTGCTGGCAGCTGCGACCTCCTATGAGCCCGATGGCCGGTTCCAAACTGCCGAAGCGTTCGTGGTGGCGTTCTCGACGGCTCTGATGGACACCGACCCAGGTAGCGGGCCCGGCCACACACCAGTTGAGGACAGAAGTCGGGGTTCTGACGCACCGATCAACCCCTACAAGGGTCTACGAGCCTTCGCAGAGCACGAGTCCAGCGACTTCTTTGGTCGCGACCTGCTGATCGGCGAACTCGTCGAGCAACTCTCGGATCCTTCGAAAGGTCGAGCACTTGCTCTGGTCGGAGCGTCGGGATCGGGTAAGTCCTCGGCGATTCGCGCCGGGCTGATCCCTGCAGTTCGACGAGGCGACATCGCCGGCTCCGAGACATGGTTCACGACAACAATGAGCCCGGGCAGTCACCCGTTCGAGTCGTTGGAGACCGCGCTGCTTCGTGTAGCCGTCAATCCTCCGGCTTCACTCCTGCAACAACTCCGCGAGGACGACCGCGGGGTTCTTCGAACGATCCGGCGGGTGTTGCCAGGAGACGAGAAGGTCGTTCTCGTGGTCGTGGACCAGTTCGAAGAACTGTTCACGTTGTGCGATGACGAAGCAACCCGCACCGCGTTCCTTGCCGGCCTCACCGTCGCAGTCGCCGACTCAGAGTCTCCTCTGCGGTTGGCCATCACACTCAGGGCCGACTTCTACGATCAACCGCTGCGCTACGACGGATTCGCCGCGATTCTCAAGGAACACGGGGTCACCATCACTCCCCTGTCGCCCCAGGAGCTAGAGCAGGCCATAACGAGCCCGGCCGCCATGGTCGGCGTCGGCCTGGAGACAACGCTGGTCAGTGAGATCATCAGCGATCTAGCGAGCCAACCCGGCGGCCTGCCCCTGATGCAGTACGCGCTGACCGAAGTATTCGAGCGGCGCACCAACGGGATGATGACGGTCGAGGCATATCGCTCGATTGGCGGGCTCACCGGCGCGTTGGCCGGGCGAGCCGAAGAAATCTTCGCCGACGCCGACCCGGAGGGCCAGGCATCAATTCGGCGCCTGTTCGGCCGCCTGGTGACCCTGGGCGAAGGAACCGAAGACACGCGACGTCGGGTCCTGAACTCGGAAATCGTCCACGATTCGAACTCTCAGACCTGCATCCTCGCCTATGGCGACGCCCGCCTGTTGACGTTCGACCACGACTCGTCGACCCGCGAACCCACCATCGAGGTGGCTCACGAGGCCTTGATC
>JBPCTU010000517.1:0-4570 GCA_051011515.1 Acidimicrobiales bacterium | reverse complement strand
GGCCACAGTTGGTCTTCTCGACATTTCCAAACCACGCGGCGACGTGTTTCTGGACCGAATCCAAGAGCTCCTCGAGAACGATGGAGCAGCCGTCAGCCGTTACGCGAAACCGACCTTTACGAAGCCCGCTCCGGTAGACCTTCGCCATGAGATCACGACCAGCTGTGATGCGGTCATCGAGGCATTAGCCGATTGAGGAAGCTGTACGTCGTGCAGTGTGCACGACATGAGCGCAATCGAACGGTACGGGCTGCCAACAGTGTTCGTCGCCTCCGCCCCTTTCGTCGACGCAGCGACCACCCAGGCCGAATCGCTCGGGTTCGACCCGATGAGGGTGTTCACCGAGCACCCGATTCAAGATCGCACTGACGACGAGATGCGGATCATTGCCGAAAAGGCCTACGGCGAGTTGAAGGACGCCCTGCTGGCGTGACACCTCTACGGCGACCGCTGTGCCGGTCGACGCTCAGGTCAGGCGCTTCAATGCTGCATTCAGTGGCCCCGACAGGTTGCCCCGTTTGTTCACAGATACCGAGTCAACTCCTACCAGGGTCGCCAATGCCAGCAGTTCCTGGGCAGCCGCAGGTGCGACCTCGCCCGGGTCCTCGCCGTCCTCGCAGTAGCTTCCGACGACCTCGAGCACGCCACGGTCGCGGTGAGTCTTGAGATCGAATCGGCCGGCCAATCGATCACCCATCAAGAACGGCAACACGTAGTACCCGTAGACCCGCTTCTTCTTGGGGACGTAGATCTCGAGGCGGTAGTGGAAATCGAAGAGTCTCAGGGCCCGATCTCGATACCAGCAAACAGGGTCGAACGGCGACAACAACGCTCGAGCGCGAACCTGTCGAGGCAATACTGCTTCGGGGTGCAAGAAGGCCGGCTTGTCCCACCCCTCCACCGATGCCGGGAGTAGGCGGCCGTCTTCGACCAGCTCTGGGATCAGCGCCTTTGCTTCTTTGATCGGAAGCCGGAAATAGTCGACGATGTCGTTCGCCGTGCCGACACCATGTGCTTTCGAGCTCCGACAAATCAGTTCTTTCATCGCGTCGACGTCGGTTGGCGTCCGCTCGGCGAGTATCTCGGCGGGAACGATCCGTTCGATGAGATCGAAGGACTTCTCGAACCCGGGCGAACGACGAACTCCGATTGCACCAATGCGGAACAGCCAGTCGACCGCAAGCTGGCCCAGCGACCGCGACCCCCACCACTCCCCTGCTCGAGGCCTCGGATCACTCAGTTCACTCGTGAGTAGCGGACCCCGGTCGGAGATCTCGTCCAGCACCGACTCGACGTACGCAGGCTCCTCGCAGGCCAGCCGGTAGAGGCCCGACCAGGTATCTCCCTCCGAAGACCGCCGCTTGTGCCAGCGCAGCAACGGTTCAGCCTCCACGGGCAACAACGAAGCCTCGTGAGCCCAGGCCTCGAACCACTCATCATGGGAGTACGCGATCTCGTTCAATTGTTCGGGACGATACGGGCCGAGGCGTGAGAACAGGGGCAGATACTGGGTGCGCACGACGACTGGAACCGAGTCGAGTTGGATCAGCTGCAGCCGATCCATGGTGCGTCGGAGGTGCCGACGATCGACTCGCCCAGCCGGGCGTTTCTCGGCGAACCCCTGTGCTCCCAAGGCGAGCCGCCTGGCCTGACCGATGGACAGCTCAACCATGGGCCTACCCTACGACCCATGGTTCGTGCGGCCACCCTTGGGATCCTGGCAATCGTGTGGCTTGTACCCGGCGCCGTAGCCGTGGCTCAAACCGAGGAGTCTCCGGGTGGTCCACAGATCGAAGACGTCGACCAGCCTGTCGGCGGCATCATCCCTCTGCCGAACTCCGGCGCCGAACCAGCAGACCCAGGGGACCGAGGCGGGGCACTACAGCTGGCTCTGCTCGGGCTTCTCGTCGCCTTCGCCGTGATCGCGGTTTGGTCGATCCGTCGGTCGAGTCGCAAGGCACTGAAGAAGCGGGCCGATTCGGCTGCCAGTTGAATCGAACTGAGCGACCCGCCCTCAGCTCATTCGAATGATCTGACGGCAATGTCGATGCCGCGCCGGGTCAACACCTCTGTCGTGCTGTTGATCACGTCCTCATAAAGCTGACTCGTCGCGGCATCGAGGTCTCCCCCTTCGAGCGCTTGGGGAAGCGGGACGATCGTGTAGTCGCTCCGGTCGACCCGCGTCGGCAGGAACGAGACACCTTCCACCTGCCAACCTGTCTCGTCGCTACCGAAGACATCGACGTACACGATGATGCCGTTCTGGGAAGCCGCTGGGCAACAGGCCGCCGATTGATTGCTCAGGAAGTTCCCGATCCCGTAGAAGACGTACTTGTCATTGATCACATCGAGTGGTTGCACGACATGCACATGAGCACCCATGACAATGTCCACGTCGGGAGAATTCAGGAACGCAGTCGCTTGTTCCACCTGAGTCCCAGAGGGTTCCACCTGATACTCATTGCCCCACTGAATGCTCAACACGACCAGGTCGGCGCCTGCCTTCCGCACCCTGGCAGCCTCGGCCAACACATCGTCGACCGTCGTGACATTCACGAGATAGGGCCGCTCTGCGGGCAGGACGAAGCCGTTGAGACCATACGTGTACGAAAGATGGCCCACGGTCAGGTCGCCGACCTCGTAGAGCGTCGGCTCCATGTGTTCGTCAGCCGTCCGCGCCATGCCTGTCTGGTCGAGTCCGGCTCGTTCCATCATGTCGAGCGTTGCCTCGACCCCCGCAGCCCCCTTGTCGAACGAGTGATTGGAAGCAGTCGAGCAGGCGTCATACCCCGACGCCTTCAAGTCAGCAGGCATCTCTGCCGGCGCATTGAAAATCGGGTACCCACTGAGGTTGGAGTTGTCTGCTGAGACCGGGGTCTCGACATGGCACACCGCCAGGTCCGCAGCTTCCAGCAGCGGAGCAACGTCCGCGAACATCGGGCGATAGTCAAAGGTTTGGCCGTCGCCTCCATTGGCCGCGGCTTGGCTCATGACTGGCCCGTGGCTCAGAACCTCTCCACTGAAGGCCAAGGTGACCGTGCGCTCACTAGGTGTTGGAATCGGCGTGGGCGTCGGCGTCGGCACCGGAGTTGCCGTCGGCACCGGAGTTGGCGTCGGTGTGGGGGGAGGGGTCGGGATGTCGACCGTCGCTAGTTGGGCCGCCTCCTCGTCTCCCGACACCAAAAAGTACGACAGGGCGAGGGCACCGGCCAGGATGACCAAGAAGACCAGTACAAACCGCACGCAACGATGGTAATCGCAGCTCAGATTGCGTCGCGAAGAAGCTCTGCCGCGACCGGGCAATCCACGTTCTGAAGTGCCTCCGCGACGTCGAAAACACCCTCCGGGCCGACGATGTGGGTGACGAGGTCGAGCGGAACGACTTCTTCGTCGACGTCCCAGGGATCATCAGTAGCGACTCGCGCCCGCAGCGAAGCCCAGAGCGGACCCGGCAACTGACGGCCAACACCTCCGACCAGCCACACCGGGGTGCCTCGGTGATGGGCTACTGCAGCCGCGGCCCGGCTCCCGGCGACCCCAAGGAATTCGTCGGGCCCGATCGCAGATGACTCGAGGAGCAGAACGTCGACCTCGGCGACACCGGCCCCCAGGCCACCCACTGGGACGTCAACAGCCGCAACATCCTCTTGCCAGAGACGCTGAACGAACCCGGTCCCCTCGCCCAACACATCAACAACGAGCACCTCGAGGTCCCCCCGGGCGGGAAGCGCATCAGTGGCAGCGTCTGGCCAGCCGAGTACCGCGATTGTGCAGTCGTCCGGTAACGCATAACGAAGTTCTCGGGAGGTTTTGTCGCCATCGAGGGCATCCAGACAGTTGCGCAACTCTCGAGCCGGATCGGTCGAACTGAGCACGCGAGACGTCAACCAAAGCAGTGGGCCCGACGCTGGCTGGCGGGAGATCATCCGTCGGCAAGCAGTGACCAACTCCTGAGGTTCTCGCGCGAACGACATCAGCGCGCTGGCGGTCTCGCGCACAAGGATCGCTTGAGGCACCCCCGATGCGCGAGCGACGTAACGAAGACGTTCGATTGGATGCATCGGATCGAATCTAGCCAGCCATCCGCCTCGACGGTGTGCCGTGGACTGGTTCGCTTGCGCTACGTTGACGCCGTGGCTACCTCACCGGCACCCGACGTGCTGCTCGACCCGCTGACGGACGAAGCCAGGCCCATCGAGGACTGGCTCACGACATTTCACCTGGTTCTGGTTGCCCTCGACCCGTACACGCACGAAAGCGCGTGGTTGATCGACACCGCAGGCCGAATTCTGCGCGCCTTCACTGATGCCGATTGCCGTGTGGGCTGGTTGGTTACGGCGAACGACGAAGAGACCGAGCGGTTCCTTGGTCCGTGGGCCGCCGAAATGCTGGCCTTCAGCGATCCCGAGCGCAATGTCGTGCGATCCTTGGGCCTCGAGACGATGCCAGCCATTGTCCACATCGACCTCAGCCTCGACATCGTCGGATCGGCCGAGGGTTGGAACCCCAACGAGTGGCGCGACGTCGCCACGGGTCTTGCCGACGCGATGGATTGGAACCGGCCCACGAT
>JBPCTU010000516.1:0-4268 GCA_051011515.1 Acidimicrobiales bacterium | reverse complement strand
GGCCTTCCCTTCGGTGGCGTGAAGGATTCGGGAATCGGCCGCGTGCACGGCGCCGAAGGGCTCCGCGAGTTCTGCAATGTGAAGTCGGTACTCGGCCAGAAGCCCGGACCGAATGTCCGCGAACCGTGGTGGTTCCCGATTCCGAAGGGCATGGATCGGATGGGAATTGCGACTCTTCGCCTGCGTTTCGGCTCGACGCTGAAGGGGCGCGTTTCGGCACTTCGCCGTCGGTGATGCGCCGGTGCCGTTTGCGACTGTGAGCTCTGGCAAGGAGTTTCTCAAGTAGGAGACCTTGCCAACCGATCACGGGTGTTACCGAAACATCTGGACGAAAGGTCTCGCATCTTGAGGCGAGCACGCACACGCGCTGTTCGAAACCGCTCTCTGAGCGCTCCCGCTCAGCGGGCGGAAAGGGGCGCGAACCTCGTCGAGTTCGCCCTTGTCGTGCCCATCTTCCTTCTTCTCGTGATGGGGATCATCGACTTCTCGATGGCGTTCAACGACTACAACCGTGTTCGAAGTGGAGTCGCGGAGGCAACGCGGCAAGGTGTAGTGGCCAACTTCAGCGCAGCTGGCTGCGCTGAGGCGGATTCATCCAGCAACCTCGTGTGCATCACGAAGGACCGAATTGGTCTGGACCCTGCAGGTACGAGGGTCAAGATCCTTCTTCCCGACGGTACATACGATGTCGGGGACCCGCTGAGGGTTTGCGCAATGCAGGACGTCGACAGCATCACGGGAATGTTCGACGTGATCCTGGACGCCCGGGTAGCGACATCTTCCATCGACATGCGGATCGAGAAACTCGACGACGCAGATCCGGTCACCGATCTCGAGGAGACACCTCTCAGCGGTGAGAGCTGGTCGTGGTGCACATGAGGCGACCGTACCGCCACCAACGAACGGAGTCGCAACGCCGCATCGGCCGTGTCTCCAAGGGCAAGGAACGAAGTGCAGTTGTGGTCATCACTGCAATCATGGCACTGGTGCTGCTCGGCTTCGCAGCAATCGCGATCGACATGACCAATGCGCGGCAGGTCCGTCGCCAGGCACAGGGTTCTGCCGATGCTGCAGCGCTGGCCGGGGCACAGGATCTGCCCGATCCGAATGCCGTTGTGGCGACCGTCAAGGCCTACGCACTGCAGAATTTCGGCACGACGAGTCTGGCCTGGGTCGGATGCACCGATCCCGATGCCCTTGTCGAGTTGCCCGATCTGGGCAATTCGAATACCTGCATCTCGCTCGACGAGCCGCTCGCCCGGGTCAGGGTGCGGTTGCCTGTCAGAGAGGTGTCCACCGTCTTCGGCGGTGTGCTCGGCTACGACGAGCTCGACGTCGCTGCCGACGCTGTGGCCGAGGCAGACCTCACCAGGGACGACCGAATCATTCCGGCGACCGTTGCTGCGGCAGCGGGCTCCGGAAACATCTGCATCGAGAACGGAGGCAACGACTCGGCGTGTGCGAGTCGTAGCTCGGGGAACTTCGGTTCCTTCGACAGCCGGCGAATGAACATCTACTTCCCGACATCGAGCGAACAGGCGAACTCACTTCGCATCAACTATTCGATGGGGGTCGATCACGTGCTGTCGATCTACGGCACCGGTGACACGAAAGTCTGCGATGTCGACCAGATGAGCCCGTGCTCGACCACGAACGTGGCCTCCGGTGACGACGCCAACCACCTGATTCCGTATACGGGCAACGTGGTGCCACCACTCACCGAGGGCGTGATCGACAACGAGACGATCTCGACCGACCAGGGGTCGCTGCTCTTCTGTGGACGGCTGCGCCGTCCGGACCTGACCGACGCGAACCTGGCCGACACCGACCCGGAGAACTGCGACCACTGGGAGAACAACCCCGGTCCGGGCCCGGCACTCAGCATTCTCGGCGAGGACGTGAATGGGCGCCACGTGTCCTATTGGCTCAATGACGAGTTCGACGACGTCTTCTTCGCCGGTACCGATCCGACGACGAAGTCGACCGAACCGAGTCCGTCCACGTACTGGGACGCAGGGGACGCCCGCCTCGAGTGCTTCGTCAAGAGCTACCGCTTCGACTATGCGGGCACGCTCGGTCATCCAGCCCAAACTGAGTTCTTCATCGATCCGGACCTGCCCATCAACGACGTGGGCGTCGGAACCGAGTTCACCCTCGCGGAGGCGATCGACTACCTGAAGAACGACTGTGGTCTGGATTCCGACACGGTGGACGACAAGATGGCCGACCTCACCGACTCCGATGACTGGTGGCCGATGTTCGAAAACGACATGGTCACCGACCCCCGCTTCGGCATGATTCCCGTGGTGGGAAACTGGTCGAACGGTGGCAGCTCGGGGATGCCCATCGTGCGATTCTGGGGCACGTACATGTACCGCCTGTACAGCTCGAGTACCAAGCTCAAGGCCATCGACGCCTGGGTGTTCGAGCCCGCCCTGATCGAGACCGACTCTGGTATCGCGGATCTTCAGTTCGGCTACCAGACCGGTGACGGGATCATCCACCTGGACGAATAGGCTCCTCGGGTTCCCGCAGCGTGGAGGCAATCAGCTGCGTGACGGGGCCGATCGGTGGTGAGTCTCCGCCCGAGAGCGGCTCGACGGTGCAGAACACCTCCGTGCCGCCCGAGCGGCCCTGGAGTGTCATGACGACCGATGATGTGGGTGCCTCGACGAACTCCACCAGGACCTCCACGAGCCAGGCGCTGCGGTCCAGGTAGCCGATTTCGCCGATGGAGTCGGCCGCTTCGAGCAATGCGGTGAAGGTCGATTCACGGTCGGCGTGGACGAGAATCGACGATTCGTCCAGCACGTGGGCGCTGAGACCGTCGCGTGACTTCTGCCTCGGTGGCGCAGCCGGCGACCTGGAAGTGTCCGGTCCGCGGGTGCCCGGAGTCCTGTCATCCGACTCCCCCGCGGCGGAGGACTCGGTGAGAAGGCGGTATGCCCGTGTGATGGCGATTGTCTTCTCGGCCGCGTGCTCGCCGGGAAACAGATCGGGATGTACCTGTCGCAAACGCGATCGATACGCCCTACGAACGGTGCTGGCATCGTTCGCGTCGCTTTCGGAGAGGGCCAGAAGAGCCAGGGCGCGGGATCGGTCCAATTTGCTTCGAATGCTCAGCGGACCCGTTCGGCGAAGCCGGCCACGGCCTGGGTGAAAGCGTCGTTGCGGTCGCCGGCCACCATGTGGCCGGCTTCGCTGACGTCCACGTACTCGGCCCGCGGGCAGAGCTCCAGGAACTCCTTGGCGGTCTCTTCGGAGACCAGGTCGCTGAGTCGGCCGCGGACCAACAGCGTCGGTACCGACAGTGACCTGGCCGCAGCCTCGAAGCGGGGATAGGACTGTCCGGTGCCGACGGGATAGGGCCCAAGGAAGAAGTCGGGATCCCAATGCCAGCGCCAGCGGCCGTCAGGGTCGCGTCGCAGGTTCTTGGATAGTCCACGCAGGTCCGAAGGCGGTGGCCGGTGGGGTTGGTACTCGCCGATTGCGGCCGAAGCCTCTTCAAGGGATGCGAAGCCCTCGTGCACCCTGTCCAGCATGAAGCCCACGATCCGGCGGACCCCATCGGGTTCCATTCGGGGCGTGATGTCCACCAGTACCAGAGCCGAGCACGTGCCGGGGGAGAGGTCTCCCTCGGCCAGGAGCGATGCCAGGCCACCCAGCGAAGCTCCCACGAGTATCGGCGGCGTTCCGCTGCGTTCCTGGACCTGCGCCGCCACGTCGATCACGTCGCTCGCGAATCGCTCGTTGCCGTAGTCACGATCCGGTGCCCGGTCGGTCACTCCGTGGCCCCTCTGGTCGTATGCCACGGCATGCCAACCCTGATGCGACAGGGCCCCGGCGGTGCCGCCCCAGGAGTGTCGCGTCTGACCGCCGCCGTGGATCAGGATCACCGGCGGGCTTGCCGGGTCTCCCCAGGTGTCAGCAGCGATGCGCATGCCAGTGCGGTTCTCGAACCAGACGTCGGGTTCGTCGGAGGCTGGCTCCAGGGTCATCTGGGAATCCCGGTGCTCATCTCAGAAACCCGGTGGTTCCTTCGCCACGAGCGCTGCGACTCCCTTGGCGTAGTCTTCCTCGCCCATCATCTCGTCGAGCAAGGGTGCGGCCGCTTCGATCGCGCTGCGCACGTCGCGGTGTTGGTCGAGCCATATCTGGCGGCGTGTCTCGGCGAGGCTGCGGCGAGAGACCGTCGCAGCGAGATCGGTGGCATACGCATGGGTCTGCGCAGCGAGCTGGTCGGAGGCAACAACACGGTTCACCAGACC
>JBPCTU010000515.1:0-11236 GCA_051011515.1 Acidimicrobiales bacterium | reverse complement strand
ATCCTCACTCGTCCCGCGGTCGAGGCCGGCGAACGCCTCGGATTTCTTCCCGGCGACCTCATGGCGAAGGTCGACCCGTATCTGCGACCGCTCTACGACGCCCTCCACGACATGGTCGGCATCGACGGGGTCGAGCGGTTGATGGAACGCGCTGTGGTCGAGGTGGCGCCGCTCGCCTTCATGCGAGGCCGCACGCTCAACTCGTCGTTCATCATTCTCGATGAGGCGCAGAACACCACACCCGAACAGATGAAGATGTTCCTCACCAGAATCGGCTTTGGTTCACGAGTCGTGGTCACGGGCGATCTGACCCAGATCGACGTAGACGGCGGACGTTCCGGACTGGTGGCCCTGGAGCCAGTGCTCGGGCACGTCGACGGGATCGAGTTCGTTCACCTCGGCAGTCGCGACGTCGTTCGCCACCGCATCGTTCAAGACATCGTCGATGCATACGACAAAGCTGCCGCTGGTCGAGAGCGCAGCGATCCGCCGGAGACCAGTTGAGCCACAACGTGAGTTCGGTCGCCGTGGCAGTTCACGACGAGACCGGCCCATCGGAACTTGCCGACAACGAGGTGGATGCAGAGCGGTGGCAAAAGCTTGCGATTGAGTCCCTGCGGACCGAGGGGATCGTCAGCGGTGAGCTCAACCTGGTGTTCGTGGGATCGGATCAGATGGCCCAGCTCAACCAGCAACACATGGACGGTGTCGGCCCGACCGATGTTCTCGCGTTCCCCATCGATGGGCTCGAGCTCGAGGACCCTGGCGGTGACGGCGTGCCGGCGATGCTCGGCGACGTCGTCGTTTGCCCAACAGTGGCCGCAGCCAATGCCACCGTCCATGAAGTAGAGGTAGACGACGAGATCGCGTTGCTGGTGGTTCACGGGATTCTCCACGTGCTCGGCCACGACCATGTCGATCCGGCAGAGACCGCCCTAATGAAACGTAAGGAACAAGAGTTGCTCGATCGGCACCATCACCCATGACCGGCGGAGAGATCCTTGGGCTGATCGCCATCGTGGTCATGATCGGCACCGCAGCGATTCTCGCGGCTGCTGAGACTGCCCTCACGCGCATCAGCACCGCCCGCGCCGAAGCACTGGTCGAAGAGGACCGGCGAGGATCGAAGGTCCTGCGACGTTTGGTAGAGGACCGAGAGTCGGTTCTCAACCCGCTGCTCTTCGTCATCCTCGGTTGTCAGCTCGGCGCCGCCACCATCGTTGCCGTCCTCGCGGACCGTCGATGGGGGACCGGCGGTGTCGTCGTTGCACTGACGATCGAGTTGATCGTGTTGTTCATAGTGGCCGAGTCGCTCCCCAAGTCGTGGGCGTTGGCCCATCCCGACCGCAGCGCCACCGCCATGGCGCCTGTCGCCCGGGTCGTGTACTCCATCGCGCCGCTGCGCTGGTTAGCCAACGGCGTCGCCCGAGTGGTCGGCTTCAGCGCTGTCGAGGAGGACCCCGACGGAGACGTTGCCGAAGAGGAACTTCTGGCGTTGGCCGAGGAGGCAGCCGCATCCGCCGCCATCGACGAGGACGAGCGCGTGCTGATCGAGTCGATTATCGAGTTCGGCGACACCGTCACGGCCCAGATCATGGTTCCGCGGCTCGACATGGTTGTGGTCGATGCCGAATTCAGAATCGGCGACGCGATCGAGATCGTCATCCTCAACGGGTACAGCCGGGTCCCGGTCTATCGCGAGGGCATCGACGACATAGCCGGAATCGTGCATGCCAAGGATCTGATGCGGGCCGACCGCGACGGCAATGCCAATGCGTCGGTGGCGACGATCATGCGTGAGGCCCGATTCGTGCCAGAGAGCAAACGGATCGCCGAGCTGCTCCGCGAGATGCAGGCCGAGATGTTCCATCTGGCCATCGTCGTCGACGAACACGGCGGAACCTCTGGCCTGGTGACCCTCGAGGATCTCATCGAAGAGGTTGTGGGCGAGATCGTCGACGAGTTCGATGTCGAACAGCCGATGATCGAACGCCTTGGCGACCAGACCTTGCGCATCAACGGCAGGGTGCCTCTCGATGACCTCGAGGACCTGCTCGGCGTCGAGTTGCCGGAAGGCGAATGGAGCACCGTCGGAGGCCTCATCTTCAACAGCCTCGGTCATGTTCCGGTCGAGGGTGAATCACTGGAACTCGACAGCCACACGTTGCTCGTGGAGCGGGTCCAGGGTCGACGGATCGCACGCGTTCTCGTCAGCCCGCTCGGCCCTTCAGCGACGAACGGGAACGGTAGTCATGGCTGAGGATGGGTTCCCCGACCTCGACGACATGCCCGACGATGCGCGCGTCGACTTCGATGTCTCCCAGTTGGATCACCACGGACACCGCTCTGGGTTCGTCACCTTCGTCGGGCGTCCCAATGTCGGCAAGTCCACTCTCCTCAACGCCATCTGCGGCGAAAAGGTAGCCATAACTTCGGACAAACCTCAGACGACACGTACCCAGGTGCGAGGTGTGTTGACGCGGCCTGGAGTTCAGGTCGTGTTCGTCGACACGCCGGGAATCCACCGACCGAGAACTGCTCTTGGTGAGCGGCTCAATGCGACCGCTTCCTCGGCGCTCAACGACCTGGACGTGGCCTGTCTGGTGGTTGATGCCACCGCCCCGATCGGGCCCGGTGACCGCTTCGTCGCGGCCAAGTTGCCCAAGGACTCCGTCGTCGTGGTCAACAAGTGTGACATCGCCAAACGCGACGACATCATGGTGCAACTGTCGCGGGCCGGCGAGTTCGAGTTTGCCCAGTACTTCCCGGTGTCAGCCACAACCGGCGAAGGTGTCGATCACTTGGTGGAGTACCTCATCTCGCGTTTACCCGAAGGCCCCCAGTTCTACCCCGACGAGCAGGTCAAGGACATGCCCGACCCGGTGTGGGTTGCCGAGTTGGTTCGGGAGCAGCTCCTGAGAGTCACGCGAGAGGAGCTGCCACACTCGATCGCGACGCGGGTAACCGAGTGGGAATGGCCACGCATTCGGGTGGAGATCCTTGTCGAACGGGACTCTCAGAAGGGAATCGTCATAGGGAAGAAGGGCGCCGTCTTGAAGCAGGTGGGGACGGCGGTACGCGCACAGCTTCCCGAAGGCGCCTTCATCGAGTTGCAGGTCAATGTCGACAAGGATTGGCAGCGTCGACCCGATGAGATCGAGCGGCTCGGCTACTGACGAACTGCTGGTCGGCGTGCATGGGCGACATCTCGCGCAGCAAACTGAAATCCGGCCGATTTGCACCGATGGAGTCTGGCTACGATCACCGAAATCGATGGAAGGAAGTCGCGATGGCTGCGACCCTCGATGAGCTGAGGCTCTCCGAGTCGTGGGAACACGAGGAATCGATGATGGCCGACGCCATCGTTGCCCAAGCCAACAACGGAACCGCGCTCGAGATTCTCGAAGCCGGATGTGGCCGAGCCTGGACGATCGACCTTTCAAGCATCGAATATCGACTGACCGGCGTCGATATCGATGCCCATGCTCTGGAAGCCCGTATCGAACAGGGCGATCTCGACACGGCAATCCATGGTGACATTTGCTCAGTCGATCTCGACGACGCTCAGTTCGACGTTGTCTACAGCAGCTACGTCCTCGAACACGTCGAGGAAGCCGACTTGATGATGGACAACCTTGCCCAATGGCTCAAGCCGGGCGGAATCATGGTCGTTCGCATACCCGATGGCGACACCGTTTTCGGCTTCATCACCAAGTTCACTCCGCACTGGTTCCACGTCTTCTATCGAAGGCGCATCCTGCGTCAGCCCAATGCGGGCAAACCCGGCTATGAGCCCTACCCCACCCACTATCACCCCATAGTGTCGCGCTCGGCGTTCAACCAGTACTGCTCCGAGAATGGCCTCGAGGTGATCGACGAATGGGGCTTCCCGTTCATGGCGCACGGGGGCGGCGTGTTCGAAAAGATCGTGGTCGCCGGGGCCAAGGCCATGGCGTTCCTGTCCCGGGGCCGACTGGCTTCTCGGCATCAGAACATCACCTTCGTCGTCCGCCGCCCCGCCTAAGCAGACCACTCGGCCCAGCGGACCAGCCTCGGCTGGGCCCACGTCGATGTCATGGGAGCCAGAGTTCGGTCGCTGGGTGGAACTGACTCCAGGCGAACCAGAAGGCTTGATGGCTGGCGATCCCTTCGCCGTTGAATGTTGCTTTGAGGCCATCGCCGTCCAGCATCAAGCGGACCCCGAACGCTTCGACGGCCTCACCGTTCCGCAACGTCGAGCGTGCGGCATCAGCTGGGAAAGCGACGGGGGTGCCGACAGGAGTGATCACGCCAACAACCGGAGTCTGCACCTCTAGGCGTGGGTCAGTGTTGCCGATCGGAAAGATCGGTCCATCGTCGTCGCGCCCTCTCAGCGGGTCGAGATTGTATGACCTACCGATTCCGCCATCCTCGGCCACGATGAGCGTGTCGGGATGTGTCTCGCGCCAGTCAGCCCACGTGGTTGTGACAACTGTTGCTTGAGGCAGTACGACGCCGAGTTCACGCAGCGGCCCGCTGATCGCTTCGCCGGTGAAGGTGTCGAAGACGCTGGCCGAATCCAGGTCGTACATAACCTTGTTGGAACGCGAGAGCAGCCCCGACGTTCGTAACACGGGCGGCCGGTCGACGTTGTCGACTGCGTCGGTGAAGAACACCTGAGCAGAACCGCACAATGTGCAGTAGGGCATGGCGATACGGCGCCCGCCGATGGTCGCATTGACCATCTCATGGATCTCCATGATGTTCTTCGGGAAAGCCGCGATGTCGTCGCCGATCTCGACGCCGAAGACGATGGCGGAGTCCGGGTACCAGTCTCCCCGGTCCGCAGTGGTGAAAGCTGGGTCGTCGAGCGATGGGATGCACCCACGGGCACAGAGCTGGGTGTCGCCGAGCGGCCGGTCGTCGATGAAGACCCCACCCCAACTCAGAATCCTGTAGTCGATGTCGGCTGTGGGGTCGGCGAACACGAACTCCCAGCGGTCGTCCACGGTGGTGAAGATTGTGGCCTTGTAGCGCACGTAGTCAGTAGGTTCTTCGATGTCCCAGGCGATCAGGTGGTCGGTTAGATCTCCCCACGGGCGGGCGGGGTTGAAGGTTGCGCCGGAGATGTCTTGGGCGATCTCGGTCAAGACAGCCCCGGTCGACGAACCTTGAACGAAACGCAGGAGATCGGCGACAACCCACAACACCCGAGGGTCCTCGCTCTGCGCCAGCAGGGCCACGGCTTCGTCGAGGCCGCCCCCAAGCGAGCTGGTCAGGGTGTCCAAAACGACGATGTCAGCGTCGCTCAGTGGCCCAGGCGGAGTCGGCGGTGCGGGTGGAAAGGTCGTAGCAGTACCCGGGGTCACCGCGGCGACGGTTTCGGAGGACTCCTCGGCTGGCGGTTCCTCGGCTGGGGCCGTTCCGTCCTGTTGTTCTGTCCCCGAGGATGAACAGGCCGAAATCAACAACGAGGCCACTCCAACCAAAACAAGAGCGCGACGAGCGCAAATACAAGCCTTCATTTCTTCAGGCCGACAACGGCTCCTACGACGGTACGAATATCTGCCGTACGAACGGCATCGCCCCCGATCGAGTTCCTCTGGCGGCGCGCGCCGCCGGTTGGTCGTTGGTTACGCGTCGCGCAAACGTCTGAGGAAGGTCTCGGCTTCCTCGCGATCCGCGGTTCTGCGGTAAGGCGGGAGAGCCTCGATCAGGTCCCACCTGTAGTTCTTGGCTGTTGCCAGGCGGCGATCGAGGATCGCGACGACGCCCTGGTCGCTCTCCGACCTGATCAATCGCCCGGTGCCCTGGGCCAACATCATCGCTGCCCGCGGCAGATCGACCTTCCTGAAGGCGCCTCGGCCCGCTCGTTCTCTCCGGGCCTCGAGCAATGGGTCGTCGGGCCGCGGGAAGGGAAGTTTGTCGATGGTCAGCAACGACAAACTGCTGCCAACGACGTCTACGCCCTGCCAGAAGCTCAGTGTGGCGAACAGGCAACTCTCGGGGTCGTCGCGGAACTCGTCGAGCAACAGAGGTTTTGGAAGCTCGCCCTGTGCCAAGACTTCCCACGGCAGCCGCGGCCGCAGCGCTTCAACGGCGTTCTGCATGGCTCGCCAACTGGTGAACAAGGCAAGCGTGCGGCCGCCCGCCGCGATGATCAGTCGTTCGAGCTCTGCTTGCGAAGCCTCTTCGAATTCCTCGCTACGGGGTTCGGGGAGTTGGTTGGCGCAATACAGGAGCGCTGAGTGCTCGTAATCGAAGGGCGAACCGACATCGACGAACTCGAAGGCGTCGGGCCCCAGGCCTATCTGTTCGGGCATCACCTCAGGAATCGTCGCACTCGTGAGGATCACGGTTGGGATCTTCCAGAGCGAATCCTGGAGTGTTTCCCCAACGTCGATGGGGGCGATTCGGAGGCTGCGTCGCGATGGTGGGCCGGTTACGTACGCCACCTCGCTGGTGGTGACGGAGTGGGCGCGATCGATCTCGGCGATCAGCGTGGTGGCCGACTGCTGTGCCCTCTCCTTTCGGGCAGCAAGGTCGGCATCGGTCGTGTTGGAGATGTTGCGCAGCGCCGCCAACAGCCGGTCGGCCAGTTCGCGGCCGCCAGAGATGGCCCGACCGAGCTCGCCGTCGGTGACGTCGTGCACTCGCCCGTCGCCCAACCCTTCCAACGCGAGATCGACATCGTCGCCGACTTCGCTCAGCTTCTTGGACAGTTCATCGTCGACGATGATGCCGGAAGACCGGCGCGCCAGGTCATGGAACCTTCCGGCCGAGATTTCCACACCGGCAGTCGCGGAGATGATGTCCTCGAGTTGGTGGGCTTCGTCGATCACGACCACATCGTGTTCGGGCAGGATCACGCCATCGCTCGCCAGGTTCAGGCCGTACAGGTGGGTGTTGACAACAACGAGGTCGGCCACCTGGGCTTCAGCTCGGGCCCATTCGGCGAAGCACTCTTCGCCCGAAGGACACCTGGTCGCTCCGGGGCAGGTATCGGAGGTCACGCTCACAGCGCTCCACGTGGTGGTGCGTGGTTCGGCCGCCAATTCTGCCCGGTCACCCGTCTCGGTGTCCTCGGACCACTCGACAATCGCGTCCAGCTCTTGGTCGAAGTCATCCCCAGCGACGCCGTCGAGCGCAAGTTGGCGGTCGTTGGCTATTTCGACGAGTCGCTGCCTGCAGACGTAGTTCGACCTGCCCTTCAACACCGCCCAGGTGAAGTCGAGGTGTTCACCCAGGAATGGCAGATCCTTGTTGGCGAGTTGGTCCTGCAACGCCTTCGTTGCTGTTGCGACCACAGTTCGCTGGCCACTCATGATCGCAGGCACGAGGTATGCCAGAGACTTCCCGGTGCCGGTACCGGCTCTTGCTACGAGGTGGAAACGGTCAGAGATCGCCTGGCTGACGGCTCGAGCCAACTCGACCTGACCGGCACGGTGTTGTCCACCACCAGGAAGTCGGACGGTGACCTCTTCCAGCTTTGTCGTGACTTGGTCGGTCAACACCACAGCGGACGATACAGGACCCGCCGGCAGCGCTAGCGCTCCCATTCGCTGTGGACTCTCCGGTCGCTGGGCCCTTTGGCTCACTTTGGTCCAGGAATGATGGCTTTCACACGACTCCTGTCATAGATCTGACCGGTTCGAGCATCTATACCCGTGATGAGCACCTCCAACTACGAAGTCACAACCCTTGCCCCGCCGGGACGCGTGCCCGGGTGGCTGGCGAGCGTCATGGGCGGAACCGATGGTCTCGAGGCAGAGGTTGGCTCTGACGCGGGCGATCTGAATCGGCGCCGCCCCGACCACGGCATGATCATGCAGGCCTACTACGAGCACCATCGCGGCCTCTTGCGGTTTGCCGCGCTGGTGGCCCCCGCCGACTGTCAGCCAGAGGATCTCGTGCAGGACGCATTCGTGCGCCTGTACCGGTCTTGGCACAAGGTCTCGGACCGCAACTGCCTTGGCGGTTATCTGCGGACCACCGTCCTCAACCTCGCCAGGGGCCGGGGACGACGAATCGGCGTTGCTCGCCGACTCGAGACTCAGACGAACGCGGACGTTGAGTCGGCCGAGAGCCAAGCGATCGATCGGCTGGGCAACCGCGACGTCATCCGGGCTCTGCGAACACTGTCTCGCAGGCAAAAAGAGTGTTTGGTGCTTCGTCACTACGAGGGTTATTCCGAGACCGAAATCGCCGCAACGCTCGGCATCTCGGTGGGGTCGGCTCGCACCCACCTTCACCGCGGTACGACCGCACTGCGCCAGGCGATGGGGGGCGAGTGATGAACGAGAACGAATTCAAGACGCTCTTCGAAGACGCTGTCGCCGATGTTGCTGCCGCGCCCGACGCGGCAGGCATGTCGAGCCGACTCCAGCGGGTCGACAAGCTGCGTCGGGTCAAGACGTTCGTCATGGCCACGGTCGTCATGGTTGCAGCCACCGCCGGCGTGGCCGCGGCGTGGCCCTCGGACCAAGAGCCGATCCAGCTCCGATTGGTAGACGGTGGCACTGATGCTGAACACGTGCCCCGGCCGGACCTCGAGCCGAGCGAGCTGCGGGAGGAGAAAGCACAAGCAGGCAAGGATGAGTTGGCTCTGTTGGTTGAACCGACTCCGGTCGCCGAGCAGCGGGCATTGGTCGATCTGAGTGCCTTCGCCCAGACCCGGCCGTTGCCCACTCCGGTGCCAAAGCTCGAGCCTGTAGCCCCTACGCATGAACCAGCTCACGTCGAGCCGGTTGAACAAGCCGAGCCGAAGAAACAAGCCAAGAAGCAGGGGGAAAAGGGGAACAAGAAGGCCAAGAATGGTGGCGGCGGTTCTGTCGAGGAGCGTCACGAGCCTTCGGGCGAGAGCGGCGCCACTAGCCAGCTCACGGCGACTGCGGCGTACGGGTCCTGCGAAGAACCCACCCCGTATGACATCTACTCGGGCAGCGCGGCTCCCGGGGGCCAGGTCACGATCTCATCGCCGTACTCGGCGAAGGCAAGTGTGACCGCAGATGGTGGTGGGCACTGGTCGAAGCAGGTGACCTTCGAAGCGGCTCCGATAGGGGAGCACTTCACGGTCACGATCAGCTCCGGCACCCAGACTGTCAGCTTGGGGTTCGTCCGAACGGGTTGACCTCGACCAACGTTGGATTGCCAAGACTGGCAGTACGCGTGGTGAGCGCAGGCTCGGTGGCTCAGGCGAACTGTTGGATGACTGCCAGCACTGTCACAGCCAGCAACAGCAGCAGACACACCGCAACCACGATGGACTCGGGCCGGATCCGGCGGGATCGCCCGAGTCCCCGGAAGTACCGGATGGCGTCGACCCAATCAGATTGCTGGGCTTCCATGGGAAAATCGTATTTCGTCGAGGTCGCCTAGGTGGCGATGCTCCCGACTTCATGAGGCCAGGCGCCGTCATCACTGCGGCGACGCGCTGAGAGCGGATGCGTGCTGTACAGGGCCACCGCCAGTAGCGTCTCGGAGCGTGATCACGCCAACGTTCGATCGCGACACCATCAGCTCGATGGGCCTGGACCCCGATGGCATCCCCGCGCACATTGCTGTGGTGATGGACGGGAACGGGCGCTGGGCCCAGGAACGGGGATTGAAACGAACCGAGGGTCACATCCGCGGCGAAGATGCGCTGTTCGAGTGCATCGAAGGCGCGCTCGAGCTGGGTGTGCAATGGGTGACGGTCTACGCGTTCTCCACCGAAAACTGGCGCCGCCCCAAGGAAGAGGTGAAGTTCATCGTCAACTTCAACCGCGACACGTTGCGGCGGCGTCGAGATGAGCTACACGAGCGTGATGTACGAATCCGGTCAATCGGTCGCCGCAACTGGAGGATGCCCAAGGGTCTGCTGAGAGTGATCGATGACTCGGTGGAGCTGACCGCCGACAACAAACGCATGACCTTCACCATCGCCTTCAACTACGGCGGTCGTGCCGAGATTGTGGACGCAGTGCGGGCCATGTCGAAAGCGGGCGTGGATCTCTCGAAGCTCGACGAACGGGCCCTGGCTGCGAACCTGTACGAACCCGACATGCCTGACCCTGACCTGGTTATTCGCACCTCGGGTGAGAGCCGCCTGTCGAACTTCTTGTTGTGGCAGGCGGCGTACAGTGAATTCCTGTTCCTCGACTCTCTCTGGCCCGACTTCACGCGTGAGTCTGTTTACGACGCGGTGCACGAGTACCAACGGCGGTCTCGACGTTATGGCGGCTTGTAGAGTCAGGTCATGAGCCGTGAAAGCCGGTACTACCGGGCCCACGGCATCGTCTTGCGTACCTACAAGCTCGGCGAAGCTGATCGGGTGATTGTGTTCATCACCCCAGAACGTGGTGAAGTGCGCGCCGTTGCCAAGGGGGTTCGCAAGACCAAGAGCAAGTTCGGGTCGCGACTCGAACCGCTCACCCACGTGTCCCTCCAGCTGTACAGCGGTCGAGGTGAACTCGACTTGGTCACCCAGGTCGAGACGATCGATCACTTCCGCGCGATCCGTGAAGACCTCGACCGGTTGTCCAAGGCCATCAGCATGCTCGAGGCCGTCGACCAGGTGGCACTTCCCGACGAACCAGCCCCGGACCTGTACCGCATGTTGTTGGGGGGTTTGAGAACGTTGTCCGAGGGGGACAGCGCGCTCGTGTCGGCCGGATTCTTCTTGAAGCTTCTGGCTCTCGAAGGGGCCGGGCCCCAGGTGGAGGCATGTGTGCAGTGTGGCGAGAGCGAAGTTGTCGCTTTCTCGGCCATCGATGGGGGACTGACTTGTCGCGATCACCGTCGAGGTATTGGCCTCAGTCCCGAAGCAGTTGTACTCATCCAGAACATCCTCGGCGGCCAGCTCGGCGCTGCTCTCAATGAACCGCCAGGTCCGGCAACACAAGAGGTGAGCGTCATCGCCATATCGGCACTGGAGCATTTTCTCGAGCGGCGGATGAAGACGACCTCGGTGCTGGGTGGCTGAGCGAACCGGCGGTTGTTTCCACCGGGCGCACTGCAGGCACCGGTTGTGGCCTGCTGCGCATACGCTGCATCGCCATGTTCATCAATGGCGAATGGGTCGACGCCCTGTCGGGCAATACGTTCGAGGTCTTCAACCCCGCTACTGGAGAACGGCTCGACTCGGTGCCCGACGGCGCGGGGGGCGATGCCGCCGCCGCAGTCGCGGCGGCACACGAGGCTTTCCCCGGTTGGGCATCGACAACGGCGTATCACCGCTCCGAGCTGCTCTACCGCGCTTGGGAGCTGATGACAGAAC
>JBPCTU010000514.1:0-2532 GCA_051011515.1 Acidimicrobiales bacterium | reverse complement strand
GGTCGAGACTCCGACAACCCGGTCGCCTTCCTCGGTGATCAGCCGGCCAGCGCGCGTATTGGTGTGGATGCTCACACCAGCATCGACCAATGCCGGCTCGAACAAGTTCGTGAACATCGCAGTGTCTTCGACGTCGACCATGCGATCGGTCGTGTGTTGTTTGGGTCGGTGCAGAAACCGATTGAAACGGAACCCGAGCTCGAGCAAGAACCGATAGGTGTCGCTGGACTCCTCGGCGAAGGCTCGAGCAAGGTCGGCGTCGAAGACGATGCCGTACCGGTCTTTTTGAAGTTCGATCTCGGCCTCCATATCCGCCATGAACTTGTCGACGTTGTCCTCGATCCCGGCCTCGGTCTGCATGTCGAAGTCCTGGAACGCGAGGTAGCCGGTGGAACGCGCAGCGTTGCCACCAACGTGGTCGTCGGCTTCGATGAGGATCACCGTGGCGCCGTTTCGGGCCGCCTCGAGCGACGCGGCACAACCACCGGGGCCACCACCGATGACGACGATGTCCGCGGAGTTCACTTCATGCCCTCGTCGTCGAGGGCTGACGGGAACTCACCACCGGCCATCCAAGTGTCGAATGCCGGCTTACGGGCCCGGTCGACCAGCTCGACGCGGAGTTGAGTGCCAGGAAGTGTGTGGTACGTGAACCCGAACGGACCATCCACATCGGGGTTGTGGTAGGTGCCTTCCCATGAGTATCCGGACGAGGTCAAACGCTTGCTGTCCCCGGCGAGGTCATCGCTCCAGTAGCCCAGGTGATGAACACCACCGCCGGCAAACGTCCAGATCGTCCCCGGCGTTGGTTCGATGATCTCGAAATGCGGCGGCCCGGTCACGGAGTAGGTGACTCGGAAGTCCGCCTCGACGATGCCGTTGGGCTGGCGCACCTCGAACACGCGTCGCTGGACAGACGCCCACTCGAGACCCAGGTTCGCGCCCAGTTCGTCGAGAGCAAGCTCGAAGTCTTGGACCACCATTCCGAAGTGATAGAAACCGTCGAGAGGCACCAGCGCTGTCATCTCATGCTCCGTTCGCCACCCAGCCACCGTCAGCGTAGAGGACCGTTCCTGTCACGTATGAAGAAGCTTCGGACAACAAGAAGCTGATGACCTCACCCATCTCGGGCGCCTCCCCTACACGGCCAAGGGGTACACGTCCCTCCAGCCATTCCACCTGTGCAGGATCGACCAACCTTTCCTCGGTCATCGGCGTTCGAATCGGTCCGGGCGCGATGGCGTTCACCCTGACACCCAACGGGGCGCCCTCGATGGCCGCGGCTTTGGTCAGGGCCGAGACCCCGCCCTTGGAGGCCACATAGTGCGCCTGGCCCGGCACGGCGATGACCGCGTTTACCGAGGCGATGTTCACAACCGCTCCATGAGCTCCTGGTTCGTGGCGCCTCAGGAACTCTCTGATCCCGATCCAAGTGCCGGTGACGTTCACCTGGAGGTGCCGTTCGAACTCCTCGACCGAGGTATCGACGATCATGTTGCGAGTACGGATACCCGCACAGTTGACGAGCCCGGCAACCGGGCCGGTCCGATCGAAGAGCTCAGCCCATGAGTCCTCGTCAACGACATCAAGCGGCTCGATGCCCGGCGCCAATGCCAGATCGGCCGCCACCGGCTCGAAGCTCCGCCGGGCCAAAACCTCACACGTCGCCGCACCTATACCCGATGCTCCACCGCTGACGATCACCTTCGGCGTCACATGGCTCCGATCAAGACAGGACTTCGGGCTCGGTAGCCACGAGCCGGCGGATCTCGCCCCCCCAGTAGTACTCGACGCTCAGCGAGTTCATCGCTGCCTTGAGCATGCCTCGGTGGTCAGGGGGCACAAGCACCGGCTTTTGTGCAGCCGCCATCGCGTCGTAGTTGAGGCGACATACTCGTTCGAAGTTGCTGGCCCGGTAGGTCGCTTGAGCCATGGTCTCGCCGGTCAACAACACCCCATGGTTGGCCAGGATCACAGCCGTCGCTTCCCCGATTGCATCGGCGAGGTAGTCGCCCCCGGCGGCATCGTCGACGCCTCCGGTGTATTCGTCGAACAACATGATGTCGCCGTCGAACATGCAAGCCTGCTGGTCGGTGATGTCCGGAGCCACATGCAGTGTTGACAACAGCGACCCGTAGTACGGGTGGTTGTGGATCAGAACGGGGGCATCCGGTCGAGCACGATGGATCTCGGTGTGGATGAACACTGCGGGAGTCACGTCCCACTTACCCTCGATGACCTCGCCGGATTCGGAAATGACGATGATGTCGGAGGCTGTGATCTCCCTCCACCACAATCCATACGGAGTGCACCACATCGAGCCGTCGTCGCCAGGTCTGACGACCGTGATGTGACCGGCAACATCAAGAGCGAAGTCGTCGGTGGCGAGAATCCTCGCCGCACACGCAATCTGCTGAGGGACAGTCAGTTCAGGTACTGGGGGCCACGCTGTCGGGAACCCTGTTCCCGACAAGGCGTCCTCGAGCTTGCCCATGTTGTACTCCTAGTGGCCCAGGTAGGACCGAACGAGGT
>JBPCTU010000513.1:0-6252 GCA_051011515.1 Acidimicrobiales bacterium | reverse complement strand
GATCTCATAGTGTTGACGCGGGAGTTCCAGAAATTGAATCGGTGCTCTCGCATTTGTGGAAATGGTGGACACGGCGTTAGGCGATGAGTGTGGGAACGAGCTGTTCGGGTGACGCGTCGAGCTCGACGCGAGATGCGCGCTTGATGGACTCGTGCGCGGCTTCGAGAATTCGTACCACTCGAAGGCCGTTCAAACCGTCCGACTGCGGCATGGTGCCATTGATGATCGACTCGACGAAGTGGTCGACCATGGTCTGCAGCGGCTCTTTGAAATCGACATACGGCGACACGACGCCCCCATAGCGATATGTCAGCGGGACTGCGTGGGGGGCAGTGTCGTCGTGGAGATCAACGTCGACACCGCGGTCATACAGCTTGATGCGCTCGCCGTCATTCATGTCGTTGTAGACGGCCATCTTCTTCGTGCCGACGACAGTGGAACGACGAACCTTGAGCGGATCGAGCCAACTGATGCGCACAGTGGTCGAAACATCGAGATGTCCGTACTCGAGGCGAATAGATGCCACGTCGAGGTGGATGTCGTTGGCGTGAGCCGAACCCCAGGCCTGAACGGCGGTGGGCTCGCTACCCAGGACGTAGTTCGCTATCGAGATGTCGTGGGGCGCGAGGTCCCAGATGACATCGACGTCGGACTGGTATAGGCCGAGGTTCAGGCGGGCAGAGTCCATGTAATGGATCTTGCCCAGGTCGCCGCTGGCCACGATGTCACGCAGCATCTGCACGGCGGCGTTGTACTCGAACGTATGGCCCACCATGAGCGTCACGCCGTGGAGCTCGGACAGCCTGATCAACTCGGCGGCATCCGCGGTCGATGTCGCCAGTGGCTTCTCGACCAACACGTGTTTGCCCGCGGTCATGGCCCGAGTGGCCAAGCTCGCGTGTGAGGTTGGCGGCGTGGCGATGATCAGAGCATCGACATGCTCCAACGCCTCGTCTACATCCTCGAAACAGTTGACGCTCGGGAACACCCGACCCAACTCGGCTCGAATCGAAGGGTTCTGGTCAATGACCGCAACCTCGTCGACCCTTCGGGAGCCGTGCAGCACGCGTACGTGCTTCGACCCCCAATAGCCACAACCAACAACTCCGACCCGCACGGTTCGCCCTTTCCGCCCGTTGCACCCTGTCTAGCATGTGTTAACACGCATTTCTTGTGCTCTGCAAATGCACCACTGACCGTGCTCAACCCACCACAAACTGAGCCGAAGACCCCGTCAAATGCCGCACGCTACCAGGGGAAATCGACACGCCCGGGAATGGCGTCACCACACGTTCGCAGCACCTCCCAGAGCCCTATTCGGCCCTCCGGGCACCACTGCGGCTCGAGTTGTCCACAGGGTCCGAATCTCCGCGCCCCCCAAGATCGTCGTTCTAGGCGACGACGTGCATACGACGGCGCCGGACCCGCCCTCGCGCGACCCCCGCTTCCTCGGAGCCAAGGATGCTGCCCGCCGACTTGAAACTGAGGATGCTTCCGGCCGAGCCGAAGCTGAGAATGCTGCCCGAAGACCCAATCGACAAGATGCTGCCCGCCGAGCCGATGCTCAGGATGCTGCCGGCTGACCCGATGCTGAGGATGCTGCCGGCTGACCCGAAGCTGAGGATGCTGCCGACCGAGCCGAACGACAGAATGCTCCACGCCGATGCCCGCGCACCAACACCGGAGCGCAGGTCCGCCCGCGAAGGACCGCCACTTCCCGTATCCATGGCCATGGCCGAACCCTACTCATCGGCCGGCCACTGAGCGATCCCGGGAGCGCCGCAGCGAATGAAGCGCCTCCCTACCTGAACGCCGGGATCACGGCTTCTGCCAGTAGCCGAGTGTTCTCTTCGACGTAGTCGGGTGGGCAGCCGTGGGAGAACATGACCTTCCGGGCACCGGCATCGACGTATTCCTGGATTCGCGCGATGCACTCGTCGGGCGAACCCGAAATCGTGTACTTGTGCACCAGCTTGGAGAAGTCCTGTTGGTACTGGCGGCTGAGCTGTTCGTTGGCGAGCTTCAGCGCCGCGTCCTTATCTTCGTGCACGCAGGAAAATATGTAGAGCCCGCCTTCGACGACATCGGGCTCTCGTCCAGCCTCCTCGGAGAAACGGGCGATCTTCTGCATGCTCTCGGCCAGCATGTCGGGCGTGTACATGTATGGGAGCCAGCCCTCGGCATACCGGGCGGCTCGACGCATGGCGACTTCCTTGCGGCCCGCGACCCAGAACGGGACGCGTGGCTTCTGTACCGGGTGTGGGAGGACCGATACCCCCTCGAGCGTCGTGAAGTCGCCGGCGAAGTGCACCTCGGTCTCGGTGAGCAGCTTGTCGAGCACCTCGAGCGCTTCGTTGGTCCGCGCTCCCCGCTCGACGACCGGTACCCCAACGGCTTCGAACTCCAATGGGAACTCCCCACCGACCCCAATGCCAAGGCTGAATCGGCCACCTGAGACGACGTCGAGAACGGCCACCTGCTTTGCCAAGAGCGCCGGCGGGTACAGCGGAACGAGCACGATGCCACTCATCAACTTGATCCTCTCGGTGGCGCCGGCGGCGGCAGCCAGTGCAACCAAGTTGTTCGAAGTGGCAACGTGAAACATCACGTGTTCGCCGGTCAGGAGGTAGTCGAAGCCGAAAGCCTCGGCTTGTTGGGCCTCGACCTTCGCACCGTCGAGCAGCCGCATGGCCACCCCGAATTCCACCGCGTCTGAACCAGTTCCTGCCATGGCCGGACCATAACTCTCCCGGCAACCGCACGCTCCCGGCGCGTTTCCCACGGCCCCCGCCGTTCGTCCGCTGCCACCGCCACCCCCTGGCCGTTGCAACACGCCTGCGGACGCCTGCCCCACCAAATCAACGCCCGCAAGAAGGCACTGCCAGCGTGAAACGCGCACCCGCGCACACTTCACGCTGGCAGGAAACGTTTCGTTGCCCCGAGACCGGGCGATGGCCGGTGACGAGACGGTTCTGCCAGCGCAAAACGCGCACCCGCGCACACTTCACGCTGGCAGAACGCTTCTTTGCTGCCGCGAGGCGACACTTGGAGAGCACTTGAGCACATCATCCAGTTTCGTCACTGTCGAAGCGGCCCAGCCGGTCAATCACGAACCCGTAACCAAGATCTCTGCAACCATGCCGCTGGTGAACTGAGGTGGCCCCAACGCCTTGAACGCTTCTTCAGTGGCAGGCACTTCGGGTGTGAGGCCAAGCGGGATGAACGAGAGCAAGACGTAACGGCCAGGGGTCATATCGACGCCCAGGGCCTCGGCTGTCTGCCCCGGGCAAGCGACCGAACCGCCAACGTACTCAGTGACCTGAGCGGCCTCCTCTTGAGGGAGCGTGGCGATTTCCGATATCGGCCGAGTCTCATCGTCGTCGATGCGCATCACCGCCATCTCGTGCACCTCGGCACCAGAGTTCGTCATTCGCAAGCCATATGGGCCCTCCGGGTAGCTGCCCCCGAGACCCTGGAACTCGTGATCGATCGCCACGACATCCAAGATGGTGGCGCCGCCACTTGCAGGCTCACCCTCGAGTTCCAACGCATCAGCCGGCGCGTCCTCACCACACGGGTTCACAGGCCCGTCATGATCGACACCCAACTCGGCTGATTCGCCGGAGGCTGCGGCGACATCGCCCGCCGTGGCCGCGGCTTCAGCGCTCGGCGCGTCGCTCGCTGCGTCTTCCACAGATTGGTCGTCGTCTCCACAAGCGGCCGCCCCGAGGGCCAGAATCACAACGACCGCCGCCAAGCGCCGGCCGAGTCCCCTCCAGTCACTCACTGTCATGTAATGCATCGCTGCTCCTTCTTTGTGCGTGGTGCATGTCCGGATCTCACCTTGAGCCCGAGAAGGCCCAGGAATCATCGGCCCCAAGGTGTTTGTCCGGTGTGCTCCAGTAGGGCTTGCCGCTGGGCGCTGTCTAGCCACGGGTCTACGAGGAGCAGCCCCCGGGCAGACGAACCCAGCTGAGACGGCCGCCTAACATCGAACAATGACCCGGTTCTGGGAGCGTCTGAACTCTGCAATCCGTGGCACCGCTGCTTGGACACAAGACCTCGTTCTGGCCATCGCGCTGACAGCGTTTACGCAGTGGGAGATCTCCCAGGCCCCATTCATCGAGGATCCGATCTGGGTTCAGCGGGTCACATTCGCGGTATTGACCATGTCGGTTGCGCTCCGACGGGTCGCGCCGCTCTGGGCGGCCATCGTCGGTTCCGCAGCGCTCTCGGCTCAGACGATCTGGGGCGGGGACGCCGCCGTCGTGGGTGGCTTCCTGGCCGGGATCATCATCACGCACTCAGTGGCGTTGTACTCGAGCAGGCGCATCGCCATCTTGGGGCTAGTTGTGATCCTCGCTGGGGTGCACACCTACACGGTCGTGAACACTGACCAATTCCGATGGGCTGACGAGATCGGGAACACGGCGATCTTTGTGACGGTTTGGGGCCTCGGGCGGGCCGTGCGGCACCGACAACAGCGCAGCGAAATCGCGGAAGCGCGAACTGCGCAGGTTGAGGCCGAACGTGACGCGCATACTCGAGCCGTACTGGCCGAAGAACGAGCTGGTATCGCCCGTGAACTCCACGACGTCGTCGCCCACGGCGTAAGTGTCATGGTGCTGCAGGCCGGTGCAGCTCGCCAGACGCTCGAACGGGACCCGTCACAAGCACGTCAACCTCTAATGGCCGTCGAGGCCAGCGGGCGCCAGGCGCTGGAGGACATGCACCGCATGCTCGGCATCCTGCGCGAGGAGGACCACGATCCGGCGCTCGAACCGCTCGTCGGTCTGGATCAACTCGACGAGCTAGCCCGCCAGATGGGTGAGGTCGGCCTGCCTGTGAGTGTGACGCTCGAGGGCGAGCCACGGCCGATCGCGCCGAGCCTCGACCTCACCGCCTACAGGATCGTCCAGGAGGCGTTGACGAACACGCTGAAACACGCCGGTGCCGCAGACGCAGAGGTAATCGTCCGGTACGACTCAGCCGCGCTGAACCTCGAGATAAGGGACAGCGGTACCGGAACGGGCAGCCCTGGATCGAGCAGTGGGCAAGGTCTCGTGGGCATTCGCGAACGAGTCTCACTCTTCAACGGCTCCATGCACGCGGGACCCAGGGGCGAACAAGATGGATGGACTGTGCAGGCCAGACTGTCCACCAACGACGGTGCGATGTGATCGCAGTCATCGTTGCCGACGACCAAGCACTCGTGCGGGGCGGAATCCGGATGATCCTCGAGGCACAAGACGACATCGAGATCGTGGGTGAGGCCGAAGACGGCGGCAAAGTGATCGATCTGATCCAGAGCGTGAGTGCGGACGTGATCCTCATGGACGTCCGGATGCCTGGCATCGACGGGATCGAGGCAGCCCGACGTATCACGGCCGGAGGTGCACCGCCACGCGTGCTGATGCTCACGACGTTCGACCGAGACGAGTACGTCTACGAAGCGATGAAGGCAGGCGCTAGTGGCTTTCTCCTCAAGAGCGCTCCACCGGAACAACTGGTCGCAGCGGTAAGAATCATCGCTGCCGGGGAGTCTCTTCTTGCACCCTCGATCACTCGCAGAATGATTGAGGAGTTCGTCCGTCGCCCACCACCGGGCGATGAGACTCCGTCGTCCTTGGAGTCGCTGACCGATCGCGAAGTGGAGGTCCTCCGCCTAATCGCTAGAGGGCTGTCGAACACCGAGATCGCCGAGACCCTCTTTCTGGGAGAGGGCACGATCAAGACCCACATCAATCGAATCTTTCGCAAGCTCGAGATTCGGGATCGAGCGCAGGCAGTCGTCATCGCGTACGAAACGGGCCTCGTTCAGGCCGGACAGAGCGACGCCTGACCGTCACCCCTGTGGCCCGACGGCTCAGGCTTGGTACACACACCTGCGCACTCGGGCGGGCACCGCTGCTGGGCGCAGTTCGTCTAAATCGGTCGGCGGTCGAGAACGGTTCTGCCAGCGTAAAGAGCGCACCCGCGCACACTTCACGCTGGCAGAACGCGATCGAGCCGATCGCTGCCCTGGTTCGAAACCGCTAGGGCCTGGAGATCCAGCACGATTGCCTCCCGGTTCATGGGCCGACGCAGGGCTGGCGCTGGTTCCCCCGACGGTCACCGCAGCCGCTGTTCGGTCGTGGTGGGGTGTGGAAGTCTTGGGACATGACCGAGCTGCCATCGGGGACGGTGACATTTCTCTTCACCGACATAGAAGGCTCGACGCGGCTGTGGGAGCAGTTCCCCGACGAGATGGGC
>JBPCTU010000512.1:0-6533 GCA_051011515.1 Acidimicrobiales bacterium | reverse complement strand
AGGTTGATGAGCTCACCTTCTGTATCCACGATCGTCGGTTCGAACGAAGCCTCGTCGAATCTCACAGCCGGTCCGTTGACGATCACGGCAGCCTCACCGTCGAAGCCAACCGAGGTTGCGCCGGTGTTGAACGATTCGAAGCTGAGCGGCGGGCCGACAACATCACCGGTCGCCGAGTCGACCACAATCGCGGCGGCGAACGCACCTCCGCCGGCGATGAGTCGGCCATCGGACGCAGACCATGCCAAGTGCGTCACGGGCGTCGGCTGGCCGTCGGCGCCATTCAGCTGGATATCGGCGCTCGAGGCGGCGCCGTTTGCCAGGTCGACGATCGACACTTGACCACTGGAGGTACCAACCGCGAGCGACGAACCCGAGTGATTGAACGCAACTGTTGTGACCCCGGCGTCGGCCGTGCCCTCGATGATCAGTTGACCGTCTGGCAGGGCCGCTATCTGCCAAGCACCGTTCGAGCCTCCCATTGCGACTGCACCCGATGACGTGTCCACGGCCACACCCGGAGGGCCCACGACCGTGCCCGCAGGAAGACCATCCCCCGCTCCGAACAGATCTACACCGTTCTCGTGTCGGGCAGCGATGAACCCGTCATCGCTGGACACCCGAACCGCCAGGTAGGCCTCGGGCCCGTTGAAGGAGAACAGCCACCCCGACGGCAGAGAGATCAGGACCGACTGGAGACCACCGAGTGTCTCGACAGAAGGCTGAAGATCGTAGGCCAGCGAAGCCAGCAGCAGCCCCAGGCTCCGGTCCGTGCCGGCTTGGTTCGACGCCTGGGCGACTATGCGCCGAACATCGGAATCGAATCGGGTGTCTCTCGCGTCGTTGCGCTGCTGCACAGCAACGAGGCCCGCGATCAGCGCGACCACCAGCAGAACACCGCTCGCCGCCAATGCGCCTGCCAGAATCCGGCCCCGACGTTTCTTCCGAGCCGCCTCGCGCTCGGACATGCGACGACTCTGATCGACGAACTGCCTTTCGTCGGCATTCAGTTCATCCCCATGCTCGCTCTCGTACTCCGCTGCGGCTTCGAGTCGACCGCCCCGAAACAGATCACCGTCGTCGCGACCAGACGAAAGCCAGAGGCCGGCTGTCGACGTGATGCTCCGCTGAACTCGCAGCCCGTCACGGTCTTCGTCGAGCCATTCACGAAGCCTCGGCCATTCACGGATCAGCGCCTCATGCGCGACCTCGACAGTTGGCTCCCTTGTCGCTGAATCACGATCGAAGGACAACAGCCGCGCCCTGCCGTATGTGTCGACAACGGCGTTTGTGGACGGTTCAGACCCCAACTCGGACCGGGTCACCCGACGACGGGTGTCCTCGGACCCCTCGCCCAGGGTTACCAGCCGACTGAACACGCGTCGAGCCGCCAACTGGCCTTCGCTGTCAAGACCCGATTGCAAGTCCTCCGCACGTCGGGCCAGCGCCCCCGACAATCCACCCAGGTCCCGATACGCCGACACCATCATCATTCCCGACACCCGAGCCTCGAACAGCTCGGTCAACGCGTACTGCATCAACGGCAGAGCCCCTGGCTGGGACGACACGTCAGCCACGACCTCCGCGACGAGACCCGGCTCGAGCATCGCCCCCACCGACTCGGCCGGACGCACGATCGCCTGCTCCAACTCATCGGCCGCCAACGGCGTCACTGTCACCGCATGAGATTTCAACAACCCCGCGAAACCCTCGTCCCGCAAAGGCTGATCGTAGAAGTCAGCCCGAAGCGTGATCACAAGCCGAAGCGGACTCGACGGGTCCTTGGCCGCAACGGTGAGGCCCTCGAGGAACTGGGTGCGGACCTCCTCGGACTCACACTGGGTGAACAGTTCCTCGAACTGGTCGATGACCAGAACGGCGGTGGCCTCATCGGTAGGCAGAATTCGGCGAGTGCCTCGGACAATTCCCCGACGATCGTGCTCGAGCTGTTCGAGCAACGATGCCGGTGGGTTGACCGCTATGCGAAGAAGGGCCGTCTCCAGTGCCTCGAACGGGTGGGAGCCAGGCGTCATTGTGGTGATGAACCAGTCGCCGGATCCGGGTAGCGCGCTGCTTCGCAGCGATGGCACCACACCCGCGCCGACGACCGACGACTTGCCCGATCCCGACGGGCCCACCACTGCGAGGAATCGACCATCACGATCTTCACTGCCCTCGAGGTGGCCCAAGAGCTCATCCACCAGCCGGTCGCGCCCGAAGAAGGCATCGGCATCGGCCTCGTCGAAAGCTCGCAGACCCCGATATGGATTCTCCACCGCGCCCAACGTGTGGGTTAGCCGGCTGGCCACCTGCTGCAAGGCAGGGGTTGCAGCTCGGGTATCTGCTATCGCTGCTACGAATGCCGCGACGAACTCATTCATGTCTTGGTAGCGCTGCCGGGGATCCTTGGCAGTTGCTGTTGCCAAAACCTCGTCGACCCCAGCCGGTAGACCGGGGCGCACCGCCGACGGAGCCGGGATGGGGTCGTGCAGCTGCCTCCGCAGCAGAGCCGCCCGATCGACGGCATCGGCAAAGGGCAGTTCACCGGTCAATGCCTCGAACGCCGCTATCGCGAGACCGAAGACGTCGGCGGCCGGCCCAACCTGCTCGCGCCGGAGTTGCTCCGGTGACGCGTAGGCAGGCGACCCCTCCGACAACGCCGCCGCCGGGTTCTCCGGGCCGGCGGCTTCAACCGCTATTCCGAAGTCGGTCAGGAAGCTGTTGCCGTCGTCGTCGAGCAAGATGTTCGCGGACTTGACGTCGCGATGGACCACCCCGGCACGGTGCGCCACTGCCAGAGCCGAGCCAACCTGCTCGACCATCTGAGCGGCATGCTCCAGAGCCAGTGGTCCGGCATCGAGGCGGGTCTCGAGGCTGCCGCCGGTGAGCCAGCGCATGACCAGGTAGGCCCGATCGGGTTCGCGCCAGAAGTCATACAGCGGCACGATGTAGGGGTGCTCGAGGCGGGCGATGATGGCAGCCTCGGCTTCGAAGCCACGGATGAACTCCGGACGGTTGGCCAGCTCAGCCTTGACGCTCTTGATAGCCACCTCGCGACCAAGGGACGGCTGAGTACCTCGGTGTACGTCGGCAAATGCGCCCGTGCCGATCAGCTCGTGTACCTCATAACCACGCACGCTGCCCGAATCGGTGGAGAGCTCGAGCGTGCCGGCAGCTATGGATCGATCCAATGCGACCAGGTCGTCGGTCGGATCGACACCGGCCTCCTCGATCACATACTCCCGAAAGTCCTGGAACGCCCGGAGCGCCTCGGCGTGGCGGCCCCCCTGATAAAGAGCCTGCATCTGCAGCGCACGAGGCCGCTCCCGCAGCGGATGCTCACTGACCAGTGCATCGAGCGTCGGGAGCGCTTCAGATCCGCGGCCCTGGTGCAACAGCGCCTCGCAGCGCACCTCGAGCGCAGCTGCTCGAACCTCGATGAGTCGAGACACTTCAGTGCGGGACCATTCCTCGTCGGCGAACTCTGCGTACGGGACTCCCCGCCACATCTCGAGGGCTTCGTCCAACGCCGCGACCGCACCCTGGCTGTCGCCCCGATCGTGGAGCCTGCCGCCGCGGGCACACTCCGCTTCGAAGCGAGTGGCGTCGAGTTCGCCCGCCTCGACGTTCAGCAGGTAGCCCGGCGCCGCTGTTGCGAACCTCGGGGCCAGATCCTCGCCCACCGCCGTGCGGATTCGGTGAACGTAGGTGCGAACGTTGCGTTCCGAGTGCTGAGGCAACTCTTCGCCGGCCCAGGTGATGTCGGCCAATCGATCGACGGACACCACCTCGTTCGGCTGCATGGCCAACGCGGCGACAATACGACGCTGGCGAGGGCCTCCAACAGACACGGCTGAGTCGTTGGCATGAACCTCTATGGGCCCTAGCACCCGAATCTCCATCGCTGACTCCTTCCCCAGCTACCGACACTATGCACAGGCGCGGATATCGTTTCGATATCGGTGTGAACCTGCTGGTCAGGGCGCCAGAAGGAACCTTTCAGCCGCCAGGGGGGTACTGCGGACAGGTCGCACGATACGGCTCCCCCTGGGGACCGAACTGGTCCCATTCGGCCTGGGTCATGTTCCGACCCACCGCCTCGCAGGCGACCTCGGCCCACGTGGAAGTGTCCGTGTTCCACACCGACGTGTGGTTCTCCTGGGGGGTAGCAAGTGCGAGGCCGAACGTCGCGCCGTACAGAATCGCTCCACCGTCGTTGGGGAACGGGTCGCCGATCTGGAGTCCGGACTCCACATTCCACACGCGCGGCTCGGTCTCGAAGCGCGTCAACAGGATCGAGCCGTCATCGGACCAGCCACCCAGCCAGGAGCCGATGAACGTTGGCGGGCCCTGCCCGGCCATTCGTCTGATCTCTTCGTAGGTGACCGCGTCGCGAATCGTGATGGTACCGTCGCCATCGACGGTTGCCAAGAATCGCCCGTCAGGGCTGAAACTGGCGAGCAGCACGTCACCCAGGTCGACTCCGATGTCGATGCGCTCCCAGGTGGCGGTGTCCCAAACCCCGTAGGTGCCGTCCGTCGTCGTCGCGATCAGCCTCGAGCTCAAGTGGTCGAAAGTGGTCGAGCGGATGAAGACACCGCCGAGGGTCTCCTGCTCGAGCGGATCCAACACCACGATCGGATCCCAACTACTCGTGTCGTAGACCTCCACTGACAGCCCCGCCGATTCTCCGCCGAGGTCGATCCGACTAGCCTCACCTGCCCAGAGGCTCCCGTCCGGGCTCAGGGTTGCGCCAAGTCCACCTGCGTCCAAGGTCCCTCGTTGCTCCGCTGACACCGGATCGAATATCGAGTTCACCGACACGTCGAAGCCATACCAGGCATCCAGGAACTGGCTACCGTCACGTGTGCTGTAAAGCCAGGCAGAGGACTCCGAGAATTCCGGCGCCGCCGGGATCGGCCCCCACTGGCCCTGGGCGTCGACTTCGTGAAGAACCGTGGAACCGGGGAAGAACCCTGACTGAACAACCAGAGATCGATCGGACGAAATTGCCACCTGCCCAGTTAGTGGCGCCTTGGGAATCCCCTCAGCCAACAGACTGGAACCCTCCAAACCGAGGAGCACCAGACCGCCCTCACCCGCGACGACCGCAGTGTGTCCGTCTGGACTGGCGGCCACCGCCGCTATGCCTCGCACCGAGGGGTCGGCGGACCATACCCGAACCCCTTCGCCGTCAAGAACATGTGCGGTCCCGTCGCTGTAGCCGAGAAGCCAGGTCCCATCGGGTAGCAGGTCACCTCCAGCCTCGGTGAAGTTCGTATCGTCATCTGGCTGTACCGCCAAGACCTCGGTCACAGTCTCGTCTACCCAATTGACCCGTAAGAGTTCGTTTCGCGTCGCTGCGGCGATGACTTCGGGCTCGTCAGGATCGAGATCGAAATCAGCTTCAAACAGGGCTCCGCCCAAAACCCCTCCGGCGAACCTGCTCGGATACATCGGAAAGAACTCACGATCTTTTCTTCCCGAATCAAGGTCCCAAACTCTCATGATCGGCGAGTCGGCCGTAATGAGCATCGCGTCGTCAGCGGAGAAGACCATGGCGGCCACCCCGTAGCGTGCGATCTCGGATGCCCCCGGGTTGGCGTCCTCGATCAACTGCAGATCCCACCCGCCGGCTTCGATGAACGCATCGCGAAACACGAGTTGGCTTTCTTCCGGGTGAGCCACGATGGTTTGGACTACGGAGGCAGACTCCAGATCCCAGATTCTCACTACACCGACCGAGTCGCCGGTGGCCAACTGGTCCTCGGCATGGTTGAAGGCCAAGGAAGATACCGGTTCATCGTGTTGGAGGACCCGGCTCACCTGACTGTCGACGTCGACGACTGCAACAGCGTCGTCCTGGGTGGCTACCGCAGCGAAGGCGGCCGAATTGCTTACGGCGAACACGGCGAGTTCACCAGCTGCCGTGGTTCTCGCACCTCGGGTGAGTATCAGGGGCTCCGTCGGCACATCCCAGACGAGATCATGCGAGTCGCCGTCGTAGACCTCGATTCCGTTGCGGCGAGCAGCGATGATACGGGAGCCGTTGTCGCTCTCGACCCACTCCACGTCGTGGTACTGGCGATCCGGGCTCCCCAAGAACCCGACGATCGACTCGGTCCCCAACATCGTCCGTTGCAATGCCGACAACGTCGCCACGCTTGGCTCTCGAGCATGTGCCTCAGCGGCCAACAGCAATGCGAGCCGAGGATTCGTGGGAGCCAGGGCGACCGATTCGGCGGCCATTCGTGACGTCTCCGCCGATGCCCGCGCACTCACAGCCTGTTCTTCGGACGCGAGGGCAGCCTCGGCCTGATCCACCGCTTCGGCCCTGGACAGGTCGGCTTCGGTGGCCGCGACTTCCGCCGCATCACGCTGGTCAGCCGCGTCTTGTTGTTGCACCACAGCGAAGACGCCGGCGACCAACGCGATCAAAGCCACGACTGAAACCGCGACTGCCAGTCGACGCAGGCGCCGGTTGGTGCGCCTGGTCCGGGCTTCTTCGTCATCGCGCAACCGCGCCGATGTCG
>JBPCTU010000511.1:0-6969 GCA_051011515.1 Acidimicrobiales bacterium | reverse complement strand
ATCCAGAGCTGCTCCCTTCCCGATGGGGTGGCCGTGGGAGCGATGCGTCCCGACCATGTAGTCGTCGATGCGCAACGCCATGCAGGAGCCGACAATCGAGGCCTACTGTCCTGCAGCAGTGTGAAAGGCACCGTAGAGCTCGCCCTTCAACAACAAGTCTTTGGTGGTTTCTTCGAACTGGCGAATACGCGACATCCGACGATACGTCTCCAGCAGCTCGTCGTCGGTCAAGGTCATCGCGTGCTCCTTCATCGCCGGCGCCGCAGCCACAGGCGCGGTCGCATGGTCGAAGCAAGCCTGCCGTTCAACCCCAACCTCCGCAAGCGCGTGTGTCGTTGCTGCAACCGCCCCCGACGTACACGCAATCTGTCAGCAGAGCACGCCATCATGTGGTTGGCTGATGCCATGGCCCCGCGACAACGCCCCAGCAATCATGTCAACGTGGTCGTCGTCGATTCGCTCGACTCGATGGCTGAGCAACTGTTCAGCCGCCTAGAGGGTTTGGGTGACGAAGAGTATTTGTGGGAGCCCGGTCCCAACTGTTGGTCTGTTCGCAAACTCGACAACGGCGATGTTGCAGTCGAGCGAGCAGAGTCCAGAGAGATCACACCAGCTCCACTGACGACCATCGCCTGGCGACTGTGGCATCTGGCGGTCGACTGCTTCGAGGACTACACCCGAAGGTTGAACGGAGACGGTCGGGATGTCGAACCGGATACCGGCTGGCATATGGAGGCCGACGCGGGAGTGGCGCATCTCCAGCAGAGTTGGGCCGGCTACCGGGCAACTATCGCTGCACGTGACGACTGGTGGGACGAACTGGGTGAGGCCTGGGGCCCGTGGAACCAGCATTCGGTCACCGACATGGCTCTTCACGCGGGCAACGAGTTGGTGCACCACGGCGCCGAGATCGCGCTCTTGCGTGATCTCTACGTGTCGAAGCCGAGCTAACACGCCGTAGTCGACCACCTCGGTCCGCTACCTTCAGTTCGGACATGATCAAGGCTGTGCTCGTCGAAGACAACGTTCTGTTGAGGGATGGCCTAGTCCGTCTGTTTTCCGAGTTCGATGACGTCGAGGTCGCCGGCGCCGCGGCGGACTACGACGAGGCAATCGAGCTGATCGAGTCGGCCTCCCCCGACGTCGTCATCACCGACATCCGCATGCCGCCGTCAAACACCGACGAGGGCCTCCGGTTGGCCACGAAGCTCGCCAACGAGCGGCCAGAGATTGGTGTCGTCGTTCTGAGCCATCACGTCGAGCCCGACTACGCACAGAGGCTTCTCGCCGACGGCACTGCCGGACGTGCCTACCTGCTGAAAGATCGAGTAGGAGATGCAGCGGAGGTCCACCGCGCGGTGGTGGCCGTGGCGGAGGACGGCTCTCTCATCGACTCTGCAGTCGTCGATGCGCTGGTCGAAGCGCGCCGGGGCGATGGGTCAGTGCTGAACACCCTGACGTTCCGCGAGAGTGAGGTACTCGCGGAAATGGCTCAGGGCAGGAGCAATCGGGCGATCGCCGAGGAGCTCGACGTCTCAGAACGCGCAGTCGAGAAACACTGCAGCTCGATTTTCGTCAAGCTCGGATTGTCCGAGGAAAGCGATCTCAACCGGCGGGTATCAGCGGTTCTTGTTTTCCTCGGCGCGGAGCCGAACTGAGGACCCGGCCAACGGCACGAATCCAGTCAGCTTTGTGCCGCCGGCTCCGGATGTAACGTCGAGCGCCCCGCCAAGGCCGCCGATTCGATCGCGCATGTTCGTCAAACCCAGCCCCGATGATCCACTAGAGGTGTCGAAGCCTGGGCCCTCGTCGCATACGCCGAACCGGATGCGATCACGTTCTTCGGCGACCGAAACCAACACCGGACTCCCCGGGGCATGTTTCTGGACGTTCTGCAACGCCTCGGCACAGCAGAAGTAGACCGTGGCCTCGACATCGGCCGGCAAACGGCCGCAGGCGCCTTCCACCGCGGCGTTCTCTTGGCGGTCGACCAGAGCCTTGAGTGCCTTGACCAAACCGGCATCACGCAACAACGGCGGATAGATGCCGTGGGCCAGATCGCGTAGCGCCGAGGCGAGCTCGGTGGATTCGCTCTTCAGTTCCTCAAGCAGTTGGGCCAGGTCCTCGTTTCGACCCTCAGCAAGCATCCGTTCACAGAGGCCAAGACTCAACGTCAATGCCACGAGCTGCTGCTGAACTCCGTCATGTAGATCACGCTCGATCCGGCGCCGAACCTCGTCGCCCGCCGTGACCAACCGTGAGCGCGACGCCTGAAGATCCTTGGCGTGGCGTCGCAGGTTTCGGAGGCTTTCGCTGAGCTGTTCGCCGAGTTGAGCGTTCTCCACAACCGGCGCCAAGCGGGTTGCCAGCTGTTCCAACAGCACGTGCTCGTCGTCGCCGAACGGAGTGTGCCTTACGACGGCCAGCACACCGCAGAGAACGCCCGACGTAGTAAGAGGCACAACGGCGACACAGGTATCAGCCGTTACATCCCACCCGCTCGCCATCTCCGGCAACCAAACCTCGACCCAATCCCGCCCCGACGCCCGACTCCTGGCGACCAACGACGAAGCCGTGTCGGACAACGCAACCGGTGGAGCTGCACGAGGCGGCAACGACATCGTCAAAGTCAGCTGTTCTGGAGGTCCGGTCCAGATTTCGACGACTGCGGCTTGCTGGGACTGCCGTATACCCTCCGCAGTCTGGGCCAGCAGCTCCTCGATGGGGAGCTCACGGACGATGGCGCTGTCCAGGCGGGCAACCAGCTCTCGCCCGGTTGTAGCGGTACGCCCCGACAACCGAGCGAGCAAGGAGAACAAGCCCGCACGGACAAAGAAGACCGACCAGGCTGCGACGACCGCACCCACGACTCCCAACATGAAGAGGTTGGTCTCGTCCTCACCATCGGGGCCGCCGCCGAAGCCGACCACGAGGACCACGCAGCTGAGAACGGCCGCGGCCACAGCAGCGGTCAGCGTCACGGCTGTGGAAGCCAACCGCGAGCCGGCCTCGCCGGTTACATCGAAGTAGGAAGCGACCACGAGTGTGAGTCCAGGCAATGCGCTCAGAAGCGCAGGGACAAGCAGGTCATCTGGCCACTCAGTCGTGACCCCGAGCACAAATGTGGCCAGAACACCAAGCAACAGGAGCGCCCAGCCGGCCACCCTCAGCGACACGACCGGCCGTGAGCTCATGTGCGCTCCTGACCCAGCACTGAGGCGGTCGACGTCCGGCCTACCCAGACGGCGGGGATGAGGCTGACGGCGGTCGCGGCTGCCACGACCAGGAACGAGATCACCAAGACAAGCGTCGGGTCAATATCGGAGGTACCCAAGACACCCAGCTGATCACTGAATGATGACCACCACAGTCGACCCCCCACCAGACCCAGCGGCAATCCGATCAGCAACGTCGCAACCGACACTATGACCGCCTGCCAGGCGACCGTCGATGCCACCTGGCGTCTCGTGAAACCGACCGCATCGAGGAGACCGTAGGCGGCACGATTCTGTCGGATGTGGCTGAGTCGACCCTGCGCGATCAAGACTGCAACAGCCAGAACGGAGACGAACGCTGTTCCGAGTAGCAGAGGGATCGCGCTTTCGGCCTGAGACACCTCTGTGGGTTCAGCGCCCTCGAACCATTCGATACTCGCCGGCCACTGGGCCAGGAGGTCACCGGGATCACCTGGCGGGTGAGCAGACGCCAATGATGCCGGATCTGCTTCGTCGAGCCGAAGGATCGCCCACTCGGGAGCGTCCGGGTGGTCTCCGCCATCACGGAGCACCGTCGCGTTGACCCAGATGCCCTCGTCAAGACGCGCCGCCTGCGGGCCCGGGCCCATCGAGATAGGGGCGATGACAACGGAGCCAACCACGACAACATCAACCGCTGATGGAACAAAGTCGGACTCGAACTGATCATCAGGACCTGGTACCCGCTGAATCGAAATGCTGTCACCGAGCTCGACGCCAAGCTGTTCCATTGTTGCCCCACCAAGCAGTGCCTCCCCAGACTGCAGTGGCAGCCGCCCTCGAGACAGCGACACCGACGGCTCACCCTTGACGTTGAACACCGTGACCCCGGGCACGGCAGCCGAGCCGTTGACCAGGAACGACGTTTGACCAAAACCAGTGACCTCCAAAACGGCCGGATCGCCGCCGAACCGGCGATTGAGCTCAGCCGGCTCGATGTCTCCGTACTGGTCACGCACGACAAGATCACCGTGGTGGCCATAACGAGCGGGCTCGTCGACGAGACCCTGCAAGGAGGACAAGAAAACGGCAACTGCAATCAGGACCGAAACACCAACTCCACCGAGCAGCACACCTCCGACAAGGCGTCGCCGGTCATCGCCTGCCATGAAGGCGGCAGTCGCCTGAGGCACGGCCCGACCTGGTACCCACGTCGGGACCGTCGCGGGTCTCGATCGCGTCCGATCCGACGTGCGATTCAAGCCCGCTGTGACGCTCACAACCATTGCCACCGCCACTATCCCGAGCACTACGCCTATCAGGACCGGCCAATCGACATGGATACCGGTGCGAGGATCAACGTCAGCCGCCCAACCCAAGGACCCCACCAACGATCCGACGATTGTCCCGAGCGCCGCAACCAAGGCAGCAACTAGAGCGACAAACAGACCTGTGGCCCCGTCAAGCAAAGCGAAGTCGCGCCGCTGAAGCCCGACCGCCTCCAGAGTACGAACATCAGTGGTGTAGCTGTCGAGAACGCGCAGCAGCGCCTGTGAGCCGACCAGCGCCGTCGCGACGAACACCAGGCCTGCGAGCACGTACAGGACGACAACGAGTGGCCGAGCGGAGTCATGGGCGACCGCCTTGTCAACAGTGGCGTCCTGGTTCAGATCCCAGCCGAGCTGTCGGACCCGCCGCTCGACCTCGGCGATGGCCTTCGGGTCGTCGACCACGACGCCCGTCTCGGACCAGAACGCTGTTTCGACCTGCTGTCGAGCTCGAGCCGGTGAATGTACGATCGAACCAAAACGTGCCGCTTCGTCGTCGAACAACTCGCGTGGTAGGGCGACCACCCCGACAACCAATCCCGTCTCGGGCGTGAAGACGAACATCTCCTCACCGGCAGCGACGTCGCCCAAGCCGATGTGAGTGAGGTCGAGCTGATCACCTACGCCGAGGCCGGTCCGCTCGACAGCACCTTGGCTGATCATGACTTCGGTCGGAGACGAAGGGTCTGGCAGCCGACCATCCAACACGATCAAACCCCCCGGGTACTCGTCACCATCCCATATGGCCAGAGAGGCCTGGATCGCTCCCGGCGGCGTTCCTGCGACCTCGTAGACAAGACCGACGCGGTGATACAGAGCATCGACGCCTTCGATCTTTCCGAGTTCTGCTTCAGCCACATCGGGGTGTCTGTTGTGGCTGACCGAGACCGCCTCCATCTGCGCCAGCTCTCTGATTCTGTCGAACGCGGTAGCAGTGCTGCGTGCCGCTACCAGCGACGTTGCACCCGCGGTAACTCCGACCCCGATGATCAGCCCGAGGATGATCCAACGTCGCAGGCTCGTCGAGAACCTTGCGCTCCACAGCTCGTAGGCAGCCGACACCGCCCGCCTACCCGGCTCCCGAGCCCGAGCCCGGAGTCGTATCGATTCGACCATCGACCATCTCGATGACGCGGCCGGCGGCCGCCGCGACCGTTGGGTCATGGGTCACCAGCAAGAGCGTCTGACCTCTCTGGTTCAACCGGATGAACAGTTCGATGATTTCGTCGCGGCCGGCAGTATCGAGCGATCCAGTCGGTTCGTCCGCGAGCAGTATGGCGGGCTCATTCACGAGTGCACGCGCGACAGCCACTCGCTGCCGCTCTCCGCCCGACAGACCGTTCGGCGAACGATCAGCATGAGAACTGACCCCAACCAGCGCCAGCGTGTCCCTGGCCCTTCTGTCGACGCTGGACCGCTCTGAGCCTGCCACCAACGCGGGCAACCCGACATTCGCCGCGACTGTCATGCCATCGAGAAGATGAACCTCCTGAAAGACCAACCCCACGCTGCGCCTGCGGAAGCGGGCGCGCTCATCCGAACTCGACGCGAAGAGGTCCGTGCCATCGACGTTGACGGCGCCGTCTTCGGGAACCTCCATGCCGGCGAGCACATGAATCAGGGTCGACTTGCCGCAGCCGGATGGTCCCGTCAGGGCAACGAACTCTCCGGACTCGACGGTGAGGTCAACGCCGCGAAGAGCCCGGACCGGCACTTCGTGGTCCAGGTCGAACGACTTCCGCACTCCTGCAACTTGGATGGCGGGGGCGGACGTCATCTCCCAATCATGGCAAAGCAGCTCGTCGGATCGCAGGGTGATGCCCACCACCCCGGGGTTCGGGTTTCCGTACCCCAACCGACGGTGCTAGCTCCAATGACCGCTCGGTCGACGCTTCCTACCTTGGCTTCACAAGCCGAACCCGCCGACAAACGAGGGAGAACAATGCATACGAACACCGGAAAGAACCCACTACTGCTCACAGGCGCCCTGAGCGCAGTGCTGATCGCGGTGGCGATCTTAATGACACCCGACACGGGCGGTCCGCCTGTCGAAGACGCCCAGAAGGCTGTTGATGCATACATCAACGACAGCGGCACATTCCTCGCCGCCGGTGTCATCGGGCTGATCGGGGCTGCCGCTCTGATCTGGTTCGCCGGAGCGATCCGCTCGGCAGTTGCGCGGGCGGAGCAGACACCGACGGCCCTTCCATCGGTTGCCTTCGCGGGAACGATCGGAGCTGCGTTCTCGCTGGTGATCAGCGAGGTGATCGTCATGTCTCAAGCATTGCGCGCCGAGGACGCCACTCTCGACCCCGCCGTTGTGGCGTCGTTCGACGATCTCGCCGTGCACATGTTCGGCGTGGCCATGCCGGTCTGCGCGAGCGCGCTGGTTGCCGGTGTAGCCATCGCATCACTCCGAGGCGCCGAGCTGGTTCCCGGAGTTCTCG
>JBPCTU010000510.1:0-2929 GCA_051011515.1 Acidimicrobiales bacterium | reverse complement strand
GCAGCGTTGAAGAACCTGACGTCGTGACCCAGATCGATCACCCGAGACTCGGCGGACATCACGGTCCGGCGGAGTTTGCCAATCAGCAACAGCCCCAGGGCGTGTTTGGGATGCACCGGTGTGCCCCGGATCGTTTCACACCGCCCATCCAGGTCATCCCAGGAAATCGGAAGCTCGAACGGGTCAAGATCAAGTGGTGGGCGGCCGTCAGGCGTTTCGTGACCGAAGCTGCGGGCGAGGAGGTCTTCGGCGACCTGTTCGGACATGACGATGTTGATCAACGGCACGGGTGGGGTGCCGTCTTCACGTTTCCACCCGCGGATCAACAGTTTCATGAACGCGGTCAGGTTCTTCTGACGCGACGACACCGGCACCGCGTTCGGGTCTTCGCGTTCGGCCTTCGACAGTTTCTCGACCTCAGCGTCGTGGGTGGTCAGGAACGCTTCACCGGTGATCGGGTCCATCAGAATCGTGACTGTGACGTCGCCGTTGGCTTTGGTTCGCACGGTCATCCCATAAGCGGGGTCGTTGGGGTCGGATAGCTCCCCGTCGGGGTTGGCGGCGTTCAACCAATAGGCGACGTACTCACCCCACTCGACCCAATCCAGCGTCGATACTGCGTCCACAATCATCTGCTGATCACGGATCAGCAGTTCATGGATCTTGACACTGTCGATCTCTTTCAACGCCAACACATGGTTGCGGCACAACACCCCGCCGGTGAACGCCTGCTGGAACAGCGGAAAGTCACGTAGCCACACCGCCACCGCTCGGTCGTGTGCCAGTGCTTTGGCGGGGGCACCAGTGGCCTTCGCCAAATGGGTGGTCAACACCCGAGAACCAAACAACGGGGCCAGACCCGCGGCGTCGGCTTCTTGCATTGCTATGGCCTGCAAACCCTGGACTTGGGACACAAAACCGGTCATCGCCAATAGCCAGGAGTTCAGCTGGTCGATGTTCAAACCAGTCAGTGAGACTTCAGCCGCGTCTGCGAGGTCGGACTGGAGGCGACCCAACAGGTCCTGCACGTACTCATCGTGATGCGTCACAGACACCTTGGGTTCACCTCCAACACGAACAAATCAGTTCAACGGATTCCAACCACGGAATCGAGAGGAGCTCTCCACAAGGGTCAAGCAGGTACTACAAACCATATACGAACACATGTTCGATTACAACACTTCCGTCAGGATTTGTCGAAAATCCGACGAAGGGCGTGAAAGTCAGCCGGTCGTGGCCCATTCGATGGCGGCGATGAGCTGTTTGCCGAGCTGAAGCTGCGCGATTGCACGCTCCATGTTCTGGTTCGGTGAACTGGCGCCGTAGTACTTGTCGCCCGAGAGATGATCGGTGAGGAAACGGGCGGCGTTCTCGACAGCCATGAGCGGGCCGGCCAACAGCATGGCCTCGCGTTCGTCGACGCTCAGATCGACTCCGTAACCGGCGAGAAAGCCGCGGTTGACCGACTCGATCTGGGTCATGTATTCGGCCGGCGACGCAGAGCTGAGCGAGCGGGTACTCGAGCGGACCATCTCGCCGATATCGGAGAGGACGGTGCCGGGCATCGTCGTGTCGAGGTCGATGATCGTTCTCGCTCCGGTTGGTCCGATGATGCAGTTCGGGCCCTTGGCGTCGTTGTGCGCGTTACGGACGGGAACCCGGCGTAGGGCGTCGTAGCTAGAGGACAGACGGAGACGATCGACCGTGCCCATGAGGTCCTGGATCGTGCCGGCGCAATCTGCGGCCCGCTCGAGCTCATCTGCAGCGATGACGAGCTCCATGTCGGTGACGCGCTGATCGAAGTCGTGGTAACCGGAGAGGTGTTCGGCGAGGTCGAGCCCGTCGATCGCCCGAGCGAATCGTCCAAAGGCACGGGCGGTGGATTGTGCATCTTCGGGGGTCTCGATTCGTGGGGTGGCAGCTCCGTCGACGTATCGGTAACACCGCCAGGGGGCGTCATCGAGTGATGCGAGCCAAGCGCCATCGACGGTCCGCAGGAACGAGAGGGCTGGCATGTTGTGCTCGAGCATCCGTTCGATGATTTTTTCGATGTTGCCCATGAGCGCCGCGGGCTCGGCGAAGATGGTGTGGTTCATCTCTTGGAGCACCACTGCCCCATCGTCGGTCTCGACCACTGCGCTTCGTTTGACGTTGCCAGCGGACATCTCTTTGATGGGCGCGATGGGACGCAGACCGAACTGCTCTCGAGCAAGGCGTTCGAGTTGTGCACTGTTCATCGCCATCTCCAACCGACCGGTCAAGGCTAGGCCGGTTCTTCCATCGGCAGTTAACGCCACTCGCTGATGTGTTCCTGACGCATCCCCAGCTCGTCCTGTTAACCTGCAGATTCGTATTTCGGGGCTTTAGCTCAGTTGGTAGAGCGCTTCCATGGCATGGAAGAGGTCAGGGGTTCAATTCCCCTAAGCTCCACAATTTTTCCGAACGAGATGACCTGCGGCTCACTCAATCGTTCGTTGATGGTCGGCCAACGAGCCGACCTCCGCACCGATGCCGGAGGCAGTGATACGCGCTGCTGTAGCAATCCGGACATTCGCCGATTTGTTCTGGTTCAACTTCCAGGTCCCGTGGATCTCGGCGATGTCGATCCGACAGGGCATGATCGCCCGCATCATCTTCTCGAGCGCCACCGGCTCGACCTTGTCCATGAGCCACGGCGGCTTGGGTGCGAGCTTTGCCTCGAAGAAAGCAGACTCTCGCTCGAGGACGCCTCTCAGCTCCTCGTCTGGCGACGCGGAGAGCGACCCGGTCACGTGAACGGCGATGTAGTTCCAGGTGGGTACCTGGTCGTCGAGTTCGTACCAGTCCGGCGACACGTAGCTGTCTGGACCCATCACTGCCAGCTTCGCCGACCTTGGTGTGTCGAGAAGCCGCGCGATCGGGTTCGAACGAACGAGGTGCAGCTCGATGT
>JBPCTU010000509.1:0-3620 GCA_051011515.1 Acidimicrobiales bacterium | reverse complement strand
GGTTGACGCCGTCGACACTGTGGCAATTCTTGGGGTGGTCGGCCGCGAGGTCGGGGAACGGGACCTGGCCGATATCGATGACCTCTTTCATGTCCCGCTTGTTCTTGGTCAGCTCTCGGTCGAAGTAACCACGGGTGTTCTCTTTGGTCCGTGAAACGGCGCGTTTGGTAGCGAGCGGCAGGGCAAAGAACGCCCGGGTCTGCTCCCATACATTCGTCATCAACTCGTCGGGAATACTGTGACCGACCACCTGGAAGAAGCCAAACTCCTCGGCTGCGTCGGCTACCTCGCTGATCGTGGGGTCGTCGGGCCTGTTGTCTCGGGCGGGTCCGATCAATCCGAGATCGACAACCGGGAGCGCAGGCTGAGGCGCCATCCCACGAGTATTGCACCCCGGCTCGCGAGTTCACAGAGGATCGCCCACACCACCAACGTGCCCGACCTTGTCGACTATTCCTGAGGTTGGGACCCGAACGGCTCTTCGAAGTCGTCGCTGACCTGCTTGCGCGGCCAAAGGAACTGGAGCGCGCAACGAGCGATCTGCCAGGAGCCGCTCACTCTGCGGTACTCCTCGTCGTATACGCCGATCACTGCGATGGGCACCGCGTCAGGGGCGCGTTGGGTGACGATGTCGATCAGATAGCCGCGACCAACAGCGCTGTCGGCCCCGGTGAATTCGATCCAATGGTCGCTGTTGGAATGCATTGCGTGGAACGGAACGCCGCCATGGGAGTCTCGGTCGACCATCGCGAAGTTGTCCCGGATCGTTGATCGACCCTCCCAGTCGCCGAAGTCTCCGAAGCGACAGACAGCGTCTTCGGTAAAGATCTCCGCGAGTTCATCGATACGGCCCGCGTCCATCAGTTGGGAGTAGAGCAGCCTGAGCTTGCGGATCTCGTCCTCATCTAGCAGCCGCCGGAGCCGGGCCACCTCATCGTTGGTCAGTTGCTCGGTCATTGACGTCCCCCGCCTCGGTTGTCCAGTGCGTCGCCGGCCGGCAAACCGCCCTCGGCAGACCCTAGCGAGATCCGCCATCGCGTGGTCCTCTGCAGAACCAGCGCATTCCCTCGCGCTCGAGGCCTCGAGGGGGTTAAGCCATGTCGCGCCGGATCTCGGCGCGGCGGGCGAAGAGCGCGAGGCTCAAGACTGTCACCCAGACCGGGAACAAGAGGCCCAACGGTTCCATGACGACGGGGATGAGGAACATCAACACGGCGACGAAGTATCCGAAGTATGTGAGCCCGGGTCGGAAACGCCCTGTTCGGAGCATCAGTGTCGAGGTGGTGAGGACAAATACCGACTGGATGCGCGGTAGTGCGAAGAACAGGATGGTTCGGCTGAACCCTGTGGCTGAGGCGACTGCGCCGACGTCGGGGTCGTTTGGGCCGCGCAAGTCGATGGATTCTCCGACTGCAGCGTGAGCGCTGACGCCGACGAGAGTTAGCGCGGCCACGATCACTCCACTAGCGAGGAATACGGTGGATACGAACGTGTCCATCGTTGCGCCCAGGCGACGTCGGATTACGCCGAGGAACCACAAGAAGGCGATCGCCGCGACGGTCGCCAGGGTGAGGCTGGCGAACAAGAGGTTCTGGTTGCTTTCGTCGACATACCAGTCGATGACGGCCTCGTCAGGCCCCGACAAACTCGGTGGGGCGGAGAGAATGGTTATTGATGCCGCAGCCGACATCGCATAGACCATTCCCGCGATGGCCGCTGCTTCGATTGACTGAGCGCGTTCTCGTGCGGGCGGCTTTTCGGCCATCACCGGGCCACCGCCGATCCAAGGGGCGCCCTGGGACGGCGACCGGACTCCTCGGAGCGCCTCACGTTGCGAACAATACACGGCATCCCAACCGGCCTCTGGAGGCCCCGTTGGGGGGCGGTCTCGTTGGCTTGATTCATTGGCACGGCTGACGTCCCAAGGCGGGGTCGGGTCCCTCCAGACTGCCTGCCCGTGTGGCTACGGAGATGACTGACTGATGCAGCCCTCGTTGGCGACGGACCCCACGACGCGCCAGCCGTCGCCTGTTTCGACCACCTCGAGCGTGTCGGCGATGTCCAGGACAGTGTTGGCGCGCTGGAGCACATAGGTGAGGTTCACGTAGGTCGCACCGTCTTCCTCGGCAGTGCCGTCGTACCTGCGCTCGAGGATCCTGATGTTGAGTTCCTGCAGTTCGGTGACGGCGGCCCCGATGCAGTCGACGTAAGCGTCCGTGTCCATGGCCTCTCGTACATCGGGAGCGATCAGGGAGAGAGACGCTTCGCCGCCGCCCTCGACGCTCGCGACGGAGAGCCACTCCTCGGCCAGGGCTTGCGGGCTCGCCGGTTCTGCATCGCCGCTGCCGCCGCAAGCTGCAAGGAACACGAAAGCCGCTGCTGTGACGACGACAAGGCGCATGAGTCAACAGTAGTTGCGCCCCAATCCCTATCTGTCTTGTCCTGTTCTGGTGTCGGCCGGCGTTGTCACCCTTTATGCCAGCGTAAAACGTGCGCCGGCGCACGTTTTACGCTGGCAGAACCGCTTTCGCCTCGTGGTTTAGGTGACAGTAGGCGGCGCGCAGAATTCGTTGTCAGTGCCATTCGCACGAACAGACAAACAAGCGGTTTCTGGCAGACCAAAGTCGTCGAAAGCGCTCTGCAGCTCCGCGTTGACAGTGCATCCCGCCCCCTGTTTATTGGACTGGAAGCCATCGCCGATGCTGAGGAATCAAGGCTGATCGACCAATCAACGGGCGTGAAGGACAGGGGCACCGCATCGTCGCAGCCCGAGAGGACGTTCGTGAACCGGTGGCTGGTGGGACCATCCGAAACGTTGACCGTCTGGATTGACTCATCGACGGTGAGGCTGGGTGCGCCTCCCTCCCCGGTCCACACAAGCCGCGTTGTGCCGTCAGAAGGATCGCCCCGGTGCGTTGCCCATCAGCGAGGCACCTTCCAGTAGCCACGAATTGTGGTGTGGGTGCGGGGGATACCGCGTTCGCCGAAGAGATGTTTACGGATTGCCTGCACCGACGCAGCCTCACCCGCTGCCCACACTCTCGTGCCCTCGTCGATGGTCGTCGCCGCGATGGCGCTTAACAGCGTCGACCCTGGGGCTTCGCCAGGCTCTGGCACGTGCCATTCGACATCGCCCGCTGCGCAATCCGCGAGATCAAGTCGGCCGTCTTCGTCCGCAACCTCGATGATGGTCTCGATGTCTATCGTGGAAGGGATCGCGGCCAGGAGCTGTTCGATGGCAGGGATTGCCGTCTCGTCACCGAGTAGTACGTAGCGTTCGGCCGTCGCGTCGATCGACTCCCCTCGCCCGGGGCCCGAAACGGCGCAAGGATCACCGGGTCTTGCGGCTTCCACCCATGTGGAAATCGCCCCTCCGGGGTGGCGGACTATGTCGATGGTCAGCTCGTGGCCTGTGGAATCTAGCGATACGGGCGTGAAGGTCCGAATTACGGGTCGTCGACCGTCGGCCAGCAAGAACTCGTTGCCGTTCCACTTCGGGACCTCGAACACCTCGCCCGAGGGCACGAGCAGGCGGATGCTCGCAGCCGGATCGTGAATCTCGAGGCCGTCAAGTTCAGAGCCACCTACGACCACGCGCATCATCCTGGGCGACCTTGGTG
>JBPCTU010000508.1:0-4795 GCA_051011515.1 Acidimicrobiales bacterium | reverse complement strand
GGCCAGGTCGGGGGGTTGGGTGTGTCTTGTTTTTGTCTTTGCGGTTTTCTCCCAGCGGGAGGTGTGCGGGGGTGCGCTTTTTACGTGGACAGACCGCTTCCAGATGTCAGGCGTGGGCTTCAGCGACGAGTTAGTGCCTCTACCCAGGAGTGAGGGACGAGCGACGGCTGCGCTGCTCTATCCCGCAGCCGCAGAGCAACCAGAGGCCCGTAGGGCTGAAGCTGCGATTGCGGATCAATAGGGACGTGATTGCGGTTTGATAGTTGATCGAACACCCGTTCGTAACTACGATGTTGTAATTCGTACCGGTAACTGTCACACCCCGTTCTTAGGGTCTGTAGCGAAGCTCACTTAGTGGGCGAGACATAACGGGCGACACATAACGAGTCGCACGTAATGAATGGCACTGCCGTAGTCGGAACCACCGACGACGGTCACCAACCAAGTGAGGTAGACGTGGAGCGAGACAAGGCACTCGAGATGGCACTGGGTCAGATCGAGAAGCAGTTCGGTGAAGGCGCCGTCATGAAGATGGGCGAGAAGAGCACCATGGCGATCGAGTCGGTGCCTACCGGGGCTCTGGCGCTGGACCTTGCTTTGGGAATTGGTGGGCTGCCCAGGGGTCGTATCACCGAGATATTTGGGCCGGAATCCTCGGGTAAGTCCACGTTGGCCACTCACGTTGTGGCTGAAGCCCAGCGAAACGGTGGCATCTGTGCCTACATCGACGCCGAACACGCGATGGATCCCGTTTATGCGCGAGCCATAGGCGTCGATGTCGACGAGTTGTTGATCTCTCAGCCCGACACTGGCGAACAGGCCCTGGAGATCGCCGACACATTGATCCGGTCAGGGGCCATAGACATCGTGGTCATCGACTCGGTGGCAGCCCTCACCCCCCGGGCCGAGATCGAGGGCGAAATGGGCGACACCCATGTCGGTCTGCAAGCACGGCTCATGTCCCAGGCGCTGCGCAAGCTCACCGGACACCTCAACAAGTCCAAGACAATCTGTATCTTCATCAACCAGCTCCGCGAGAAGATCGGAGTCATGTTCGGATCTCCCGAGACGACCCCTGGCGGGAGGGCGTTGAAGTTCTATTCGTCCGTTCGTCTCGACATCCGCCGGATCGAATCGCTCAAGGCCGGCGTAGAGGTTGTCGGCAACCGCACACGGGTGAAGGTAGTCAAGAACAAGTGCGCCCCGCCTTTCCGTCAGGCTGAGTTCGACATCATGTACGGCAAGGGGATCAGCCGTGAAGGGTCCTTGCTCGACATTGGCGTAGACATGGACATCGTCAAGAAGTCGGGAGCGTGGTTCACCTACGAGGGTGAACAGTTGGGGCAAGGTCGCGAAAATGCCAAGACCTTCCTCAACGAGAACCCCGAGATCATGATGGATATCGAGAACCGCATCTGGGCCGAGGTGAATCCGCCCGAAGAGTCAGACGAAGACGTCGATCTCACCGAAGATGGGTTCACCGAATCCGACGACGAACCCATATCTGTCGAGGAATAAGCGCCTCAAGCCCAGTCGGGTTTCCAAGTCTCAGCGTCGTTCACGTAGCTCACGTGCGATACAAGGCCGCCGTCTGGGCTCCAGCGGTGTATGGCGACCGCCGGAGTCTCGTCGACATAGGTGTGGGGTGTTCCGTCCAGCGCCAGCGCCACCTGGGCGCCGGTGCTGGGCCAGGTGCTGGCGACTGTTCCGGCGAACTTTGTTTGAACCAGGCGGTGGACGTGGCCACACACGACCGCCTGAACCTGTGGATGGGCCGAAATGGTCGCTGCCTCCAGCTCGCTGCCTTCGAGTCCAACAGCGTCCATCCAGTCGATCCCGGTGACGAACGGCGGGTGGTGCTGAAAGATGAGGGTGGGCCGCTCTGGTTCGCTCGACAACACGACGTCGAGCCAGGCCATCTGGTCGTTGGTGACCCGGCCACCGTGTTGTCCGGGCACAGTCGTGTCGAGACCGACTAGTCGAAGGGGCCACTCGTCGTTGACCACGTTCATCGGTTCGTCGGGCGATAGACCTGGCTCCTGGCCCAGAGCAGAACGAAGCGCGTCGCGGTCGTCGTGGTTGCCGGGTATGGCGAGCACGGGTGCTTCTATCTCGTCGAGGATCGTTGAGAGGTTGGCGTATTGGTCGTGCGTGCCGTCGTTGACGAGGTCGCCGGTGGCAAGCACGACATCGGGTTTCGGAGTCATCGAGTTGATCTGTTCGACCGCGGCCAACAGCCGCTCTGCAGTATCGACTCGGCCATGCAGCAACCGATCGCGTTCTATGACGTGACAATCGGTTATCTGAGCGATCAACATCGAACACTCCGAGGTCTGTTCTGTGGGCGAGGCCCTCTGAAACGACCGCCAGCCCGGTGGTCGGCGTCGCAAAACCTACTCTTGTCCGGCTCGGCTCCGCGGTGGAACCGTCAGTTCGACCACAACGAGCGTTATCGCCGCAGAGGCGATCAATGCCGCGGCGACGAAACCCAACGTCTCGATGGAGCCCTTCTCGATGAACAATGCGCCCAGGAGCGGGCCGCCAACCCTGCCGGCGGCCATGATCGATTGAGCGTCGCCGGCACGGTCGGCCGGGTTTTCGGACCTCTCAGCCAACAGTTTGAAGATGCCCGGTACGCCGGCCCAGAAGGCGAAGCCCCACACGGCCACTGCGGCCCAGAACAAGGCCCCCACTGTCACGTTCGTGACAACAACCGCCATCGTCGCGGTTCCGAGTAGCCACAAGCCTGACAACGGCCGGTGGCCCCGGTATCTCGCTGGAGGTATGCCGAGTGCAGCGTTGGCGCTGAAGGCGAGTGACACCACAACAGGGTCGAGTCCGACCTTCTCGGCCCCTATTGCGGCGGCAAAAACGAAGACCCCAGATCCGCCCAGAGTGATCAGGCCCAGGCAGGCCAGGATGACTCGAGTGACCGGAATTGGTTTGGTGCGATCGGCCTTGTCAGGAGCATTTGACCCGAGCCTGGCCGAGGGAGCGGGCACCGCCAGAGGTGCTAGCGCCAAGACGGCCAACATCGCGAAGACGGCGCTGGCGCCGACCTGGTCGGCCAGAAGCGACGCAGCCGGGGCCCCGGCTATGCCCATGACCGGGCCGACGACCGCTACGTCGCCCATGCGGTCGTCGTCGCCGAAAACCTCTTGCCACCCCAGCCATGTGATGACGGCCAGGCTCACGCCGCCCAGCAACCTCAGCGCCAGGAGAGCGGAGAACCATGGGGTCATCGCCGACAACCCGTTCAGGACCGCGGCGGCGACGGCGGCCACAACCAGTAACCGGCGCGACGGGTTGAGCACTCGGCCCACCAGCCATGACGCGACAACGAAGCCGCCGAGCTGGAACGTGGAGATCAGCGACGCCACGCCAAGGCTGACGTCGTAGTCCTCTGAGACCGCCGTCAACAAGAACGGTGTGGCCGTGAACACCAGTGACGAGAACGCCGCAGCCACCAACAGGTCGACCCGAGTTTTGGGCCGCAGGAGCATGACGACCTGTACCGGGCTCTGCATCGGCTCACGCTACAGGTGTGCGCCTCAGCCGAAGCCCGAGTTTTCGCCGGACCCAGGTCGGCGTGAGAGCCCGCGTGTGTGTCTGGCACGGCCACCGCTGCCCCGAGGCGGAGGACAGTGATACCACGCCAGGGAGATACCCTTGAGTGTCTGATGTCACGGCGCTACTCGGTCCAGACGTTCGGTTGTCAGATGAACGAGCACGACTCCGAGCGCATCGCAGGCATGCTCGAAGCAGACGGCATGGTGCCGGCCGACTCGGCCGAAGACGCCGATGTCATCGTGTTGAACACGTGTTGTATACGCGAGAACGCCGACAACAAGCTCTATGGCCACCTCGGTCACCTCAAGACGCTGAAGGCGTCCAACCCCGATCTCCAGATCGCGGTCGGCGGGTGTCTGGCCCAGAAGGACCGCGACCTGGTCACCAGCAAGGCTGCACACGTCGACGTCGTGTTCGGGACCCACAACGTGGGGCGAGCGGTGGAGTTGTTGGATCACGCTCGGGTTCATGGTCCGGTGGTCGAGATTCTCGAGGCAGCGGTCGCCGACGACGCAGCCGATTTCCCGTCGGCGCTACCTGCCAAACGAGAGGTCGATCATGCCGCGTGGCTGTCGATCCAGATCGGTTGCGACAACAGTTGCGCCTTCTGCATCGTGCCCGCGGTACGCGGTCCCGAGATGAGCCGACCATTCGGTGATCTGGTCGCCGAGGCACATGCCGTGGCTGCAGACGGAGCAACCGAGATCACGTTGCTGGGCCAGAACGTCAACAGTTACGGCCGCGATCTGACGCTCTCGCTGCGTAACGAACCACCGGCTCCGGGCGATGTCGCTGTCGCAGGTCCCGAGTGGGCCGGCGACCACCGGCGCCGCCCCCGACCACTGTTTGCTGATCTCTTACGGGCTGTCGGCGGTGTTCCCGGCATCCGTCGTGTTCGCTACACGAGTCCTCATCCCAAGGACATCCGCCCCGACGTCATGGAGGCGATGGCAGAGACGCCGGCGGTTTGCGAGCACCTGCACCTACCGCTGCAGTCGGGTAGCGACTCCGTTTTGTCGGCCATGCATCGGGGATACACGGCGCAGCGGTACCTCGAACGTCTCGAGCAAGCGCGGGCGATCGTTCCCGACCTGGCGGTGACCACGGACATAATCGTGGGGTTTCCGGGCGAGACCGAACACGACTTCCAAGAGACGTTGGCCCTGGCCGCCGAGGCCGAATACGACGGTGCCTACACGTTCGTGTTCTCTCCGCGCGAGGGCAC
>JBPCTU010000507.1:0-2854 GCA_051011515.1 Acidimicrobiales bacterium | reverse complement strand
GGCCTGCACGGGCTTGGGCTCGGAGTAGGCGTTGGGCGACGTGAAGTACGGGCCCTCGTAGTCGAAGTCGCCCTCGCGGGTCCACAGCTCCTTGCAGAGGCTGATCCAGTCGTCGGCGTAGTCGTAGCGCTCGTCGTGCTCCTTCTGCGGAGCGCCGAACATGGCGATCTCGGTCTCGTTCCACCCTGCGACCATGTTCAAACAGAACCGGCCACCGGAAATGTGATCGATGGTGGCGACTTCCTTGGCAGCTCGAACGGGGTGCACCGTTGGTACGTGAAACGTCGCGAAGACCGAGATCTTCTCGGTGACAGCGGCCAGGCCTGCGGCCCAGGTGAAAGTTTCGAAGTTTCGGTGGTTGAAGTTCACGTTCCCACCCATGCCTCGCCAGCGGGCCACAGGGATCATGGCCTCGATGCCCGCCGCGTCCGCGGCCTGAGCGATGGCCTTGGATTCAGCCCACTCGACCTTCAGCGACTCGTCCATGTCGGTCATCGAACATCCACCGCTGACGTTCACCCCGAAGACTCCTAGTTTGAGCCGGTTGGGTGATGCGAGCACGGGATTGGCACTACGGGCAATGCGGTCGACCATGGGCAGAAAGTAGTCGGCTAGGTCCGCGCCCGCCCACGGCCTGTCGACATACGATGTCGAATCCACTGTTGCGGAACGGAGTAGGGCCAGTGACCGAGATCGATATCGGTATGGGTAAGTCGGGACGACGCGCTTATGGGTTCGACGACATAGCGATTGTTCCGAGCCGTAGAACACGTGACCCAGAGGATGTCGACATCACCTGGCAGCTCGAGTCTCATGGGTTCGCGCTGCCGCTGCTTGCGTCGGCAATGGATGGTGTTGTGAGCCCTGATACAGCGATCCGTATCGGCCAACTGGGCGGCCTCGCAGTGCTCAACCTCGAGGGATTGTGGACCCGTTACGAGGATCCGGAACCGGTCCTCGACGAGATCGCTTCGCTCAGCATGGACAAAGCCACGCTGCGGATGCAGGAGCTCTACAGCGCGCCGGTACAACCCGAGCTGATCCCCGAACGCATCGCCCAGATCAAGGAGGCGGGCGTAGCGGCATGTGTGTCGGTCACCCCGCAGCGCACTCAGGCGTATGCGAAATACATCCTCGACTCCGATCTGGACATCCTGGTCATCCAAGGCACGGTCGTAACCGCCGAACACGTGTCCAAGACCGTCGAGCCGCTGAATCTCAAGGAGTTTGTGCGCGAGCTCCCGATCCCTGCGATCGTCGGCGGCTGTGCGTCCTACGAGGCGGCCCTGCACCTCATGCGCACCGGAGCGGCGGGAGTCCTCATCGGTGTTGGTCCCGGTCATGCATGTACTAGCCGGGGGGTTCTCGGAATTGGTGTTCCGCAGGCAACCGCGATCGCCGACGCCAGAGCGGCCCGGATGCGGCACCTCGACGAAACCGGTGAGTACGTCAATGTCATCGCCGATGGTGGCATGGCCACGGGCGGCGACCTTGCCAAGGCCATCGTGTGTGGTGCCGATGCAGTGATGATCGGTTCGCCGTTGGCTGCCGCTCACGAGGCGCCGGGCCAGGGATATCACTGGGGTATGGCGACCTTCCATCCGACACTGCCCAGGGGCGCGAGGGTCAAGACCGAGACGCGCGGCTCGCTCGAGGAGATTCTGCTTGGTCCGGCCCGCGAGAACGACGGGCGTCTCAACCTCTTCGGTGGTCTGCGTACCTCGATGGCCACCTGTGGATACAGCTCGCTCAAGGAGTTCCAGAAGGCCGAGGTCATGGTGGCACCGGCGCTGCAGACCGAGGGCAAGTACCTCCAGAAACAACAGGGCGTCGGGATGGGTTGATCAGCTCAGGAACGAGCTGACAGCTTCCACCAACAACTCATGTTCGACAGCGTGGATACGCTCCTCGAGAGTCTCCCGGGTGTCGTCGGGGCTGATCTCCACTCTTCGGGTCGCCAGCACCGGGCCGTCATCGACGCCCTCGTTGGGGACCAGATGGACCATGACCCCGGTGTGGTCGAGCCCGTCGCTTTCATGCGCTGCCCATGCGTCATCGATTGCGTGGGCTCCGGGGAACGTTCCCGGGAGCGCTGGGTGGAGGTTGATCACCTTGGCCGGGAAGTGTTCGAGGAACGCCATCGACAGAAGATGCATCCACCCCGCAAGCACGACAGCATCGGGTTCGTAGGCGGCGACCGATCGCGCCAGGTTGGCGTCATAGGCGCGGCGAGCCGATTCCGCGTCGGGTTCGGAGGCTAGGAAGGGGGCCAGCGGCACATGGATGCCGGGCACGCCCGATGCCTCGGCACGGTCTTGTGCCCGAGCGTCCTTGCGGTTCACGAAGACCGCGACGACCTGCGCGTCCATGGCTCCCAGGCCGCAAGCATGGAGAAGCGCTTGGAGGTTTGAGCCGGACCCCGATGCCAGAACGACGAGTCGTGCGCTCAACGCCAGTCGCCGCGCAGAGATACTCGGTCTCCGCTGGTGTTCGCCACGATCTCGCCGATGACCTGGTGGGGCCCAGCCTGGATTCTGTCGAGGTCCGAGACACCTGCTACCACGACCATCCCGACACCCATGTTCCAGACTCGGAACGCCTCGTCGTCGGTCAGCTCCCCCCACTCGACCAATTGACGGAAATGGTCGGGGACACTCCAGGAATCGAGGTCGAACGCGGCACCCAGGCCCTCGGGCAGGACCCGCGGAACGTTCTCGAACAGCCCGCCTCCGGTTATGTGGGCGAGAGCCTTCACTCCGATTTCCGCGTCGACGAGCTGTTGGACCTCGTCGACGTAGGACTTGTGTGAGGTCAACAAGAACTCGATCATGTTGTCGCTCGCGTCGTGTGAGGC
>JBPCTU010000506.1:0-16005 GCA_051011515.1 Acidimicrobiales bacterium | reverse complement strand
AATCAGGCGACATCCCGATCAACGATGTGATCGTCGACCCCTCCTACTTCAGCTCAACCCGGTCGGGACCGGGGTGGCCGCCACGGTACATACCGGTTGATGTCGGCCCGATGTCCGGATTCATGGTCGACAACAACCAGCATCGGGGCGACTCTGCATACCTGGCGAACCCCGACCTCGGCAACGCCCAACTGGTTGCCTCGGTTCTCGAGGCCTCCGGGTTCGACGTCCAGGGCGTTCCTCGGGTTGGGTCACCGCCACCATCGGCGATCGTCGTGGGCGAGCGACGTTCGCCGACCCTTGCCGCGATGGTCGACCTGATCCTGCGCCGCAGCGACAACGAGGTCGCTGAGGCGCTCGTTCGCCAGATCGGTCTGAGCGAGGCAGGTGAGAGCGAGATCGATGTCGGCAAAGCTGTGATCTACGAACGTGTATCTCAGCTTGGTCTCGACTTGGGTGAACCAGTCGGCGATGGTTCCGGGCTGTCGCGGCAGAACCGGCTTTCCGCCCGACAACTGGTGGGTGCCTTGCGGCTCGGTCAGGCGCAGCCGTGGTGGGATGTGGTGGACAACGGTCTTGCCGATGCCGGAGCGCGGGGCACACTGGAAGAGCGACTGCAAAGCGACAACGAGATCGGGGAGATTAGGGCGAAAACCGGCACCCTCGCCGACGTTTCCGCGCTGAGCGGGGTGATTACGACCGTCGATGGTGTCGAGGTCACGTTCAGTTTCTTGATCAACGGGCAACTGGACGAGGACTCAGTGGAGATCATGGACCAAATCGTTGTTGCGTTCGCGACCGCCACATCCGACCAACTCGTGAGCGACCTGTCCGAACGGCCCAGCTGAACCGCAGGCAAGCTGCGGCTGCGCTGCTCTATCCCGCAGTCCCACGCTTGTGGGCCTGCGGCTGCGCCATGCAACCCGAAGGGTTGCCAGGCGGGGTTCCGCTCCTCGTCCCTCGGAGCTGTGTTGTGGCGGAACCGGTTTTCCGTTGTTGTCGCTTTCGTGTTTTGGGCGCGTTCTGCCAGCGTTAAGTGTGCGCGGGTGCGCGTTTTACGCTGGCAGGAAGCCTGTAAATCGACAAACGACACTGCAGCCAGTTGCGCCTCGCTCCATCCAGGAGCGAGGGACGAGCGACGGTGGTGCGCCTCTGGCGCAGCCGTATTCGCACAAGTGTGCGAATACGGGACAATGCAGAACGCTTTCAGACTGTTCGGGCGCTGTCGATGCCGATCCCGACCGCCGCCACAATCGTCGCCGCACCTACAACCCGTGCCGACCACACCCCGCCCGGGTCGGTGATCCGCTTCACCAGCAGGGCACCCAGAACCAGAGTCATCCCAATCGCCACCGAAACGACCCCGGCAACAGTCCCGGCATCCCCGTTTGCGGCCATCGCTGCAAAGACCGGGCCCGGTGTCAGCAGCATCGTGAGCCCCAGAGTTTGAAAGGCGCTTGCATCACCGAGTTCGGTGATCGGAGCTGTTGGCCGAACCATCCACACGGCTCCCGTCACCGCCACGACAACCGCTGTGGCCAGTCGGAACGTCGGCGTACTCAGGCTCAATAGATCCAGCAAGGGCGCAGTCAGGAGACCAGCGGTGATGAGGATCGCGGTGGCGACGGCAACAATTGATGCGACCTGTCGCCGCCACTCCTCCGTCTGGCGATCACCCCACGCGGCCGCACGGCCGACACCAGGGGGATTCAGAACCAAGGCGATGCTCAAGATCGCTGCCGTCCATCCGCTCATGGGTCCTCCGGTGAGTCGATGAGAACTCGTTCGGTGAAGATCAAGCCGCTCAACGTGTGTTGTTGGCCGTCGACCCGGGTCACGCCCTTGACGAAAAAGCCGCCATCAACCTCTGGCAGACCCGTACCAACCCGTTGTTTGTCGATCATTCGGCCCGCGCCGCAGGTCAAGCGGTCGGCCAGGTCGTTGGACAGATCGCTCATCCTGTCGTCTTCGAGCGACAACTCATACATCATTCCAAGGCCCTCCAGCCAGGTTCCTTGACCGGCAGCTATCGACTCCGGTGCGTGCACCAGGCCATCGATGCCCCCATTGCGTTGGGATTCCCACCGAACCGCAATGCCCCATTGCGCAGCGAGCAGCTCGGCGTACTCGATGTGGGTATCGCTGAGACCCCACTCGGCCATCTCGTTGAGAGAGTACGCCGCCCATTGGTCAGCCCATGGCCGCGGCCAAACGTCCTCGTCCTCATCTCGGTCGGTTGCCATGTAGTCGAGGGTTCGCCATGCGGGGTCGTCCCATCCCTCATCGGGCCAGGTGTTGTGCAACAGGGCCAACGCCCAGAGTGCCTCGCCCGTTGCGAACAAAGACGTGACCTCGGGAACTGGCGCCTCGGTCTCGGGATCCCAGAAGTTGAGCATCGAGCCATCCGGTTGTTGCTGGCCCACCATCAGTCGTCCCATCGACCGCAGCAGTTCGTCATGAGTTGTGTCCCCGGTCGCCTGCCGGCGAAGGACCAAACCGACCGTGGTCAACGCGGCCGTGCCTAGCTTGGCCCGACTCGTCGGCGATGGTGCGATCGCGGTGACCTCGGCATTCCCGACCTGCCGGTCCAAGAGCCAGTCGATTCCGGTGTCGGCAGCTTCGAGGTAGGACGTCTCGCCTTCCAGGACGAACTGGTACAACGCCATTGTTGTCCCGGCGTGTCTGACGAGGTTGTACGGGGCGTCGGTTGGCCCAGCGATGTCGAGGTCCCAGTCGTAGAGGTACCGCCCGTCGAGGCCCTGGTTCTCGACAATCCAATCTGCTGCCGCGACCGCCGATCGATGGGTCGACGTGACCGTGACGGCGGGGCACACTTCGGCGGCCAGCAACGTCAGGCGCAAACCAACAAGGGTTACGAGCCAGATGACAGTCCAGGTGATGACACGTTTGGGGAGCTTGTGGCGCGACGACGCTTCCGACCGCTTGATCATGGCTCCGACAGTGTAAGTGGTCGGGTATTGGGCGAATCAGCGCGGGCGCCTCTCACCATGCGCAGTCATGCGTCGGTTCGGCTCTGACAGTTCCAGGCCACGAGCTTCAGCTGAGGACAGCGCCGTCCTGATCGAACAACGCCGGACGTAGCCCCGCGTCCGTTGGAGCGCCATTGCCGTTGGACGATTCACGTTCCGGCGCTCCGACCAAGGCCGACAGCCGCTCTGAGAGCGTCGTCTGACCCGCCTCTTCGGGCTCGCGGTCTGGTGTTGGCTTGGTAGCGCCGTCGAGCCACTCCTGGAAGTCGGCGGCAGGCAACGGCCTGGAGTGGAGGTAACCCTGGGCGTACTCACAACCAAGGCGGCGGATCTCTTTCAGTTGAGTCTCGTTCTCCACGCCTTCGGCAACGATCTCGAGATCGAGGGCGCTGGCCAGGCCGATGATGCCTGTGACCAGGGCCGTATCCTCGGCGTTTCTACCCAGCCCATCGATGAAGGCTTTGTCGACCTTGAGAGCGTTGGCCGGGAGGCGCTTGAGGTACGCGAGCGACGAATAACCCGTGCCGAAATCATCGATGGCGATCCGGACGCCCATGTCTCGTATCCGCGTGAGGATTGCCATCGTTTCCTCGGTGTCAGACATGAGCGTGCTTTCCGTCACCTCGAGGGTGAGCTTCGCCGGATCGAAACCCGAACGACTGAGCGCGGCGTGGATCCGCTTCTCGAGCGTAGGTTCGCCGAGCTGTAGCCCGGACACGTTGACGCTCACGCCCAAGGCGCGGCGCGTGAGTCGGTTCTGGTTCCACTGCGCAGTTTGGGCCACGGCGGCCTCCAGAACCCAGGCGCCCAACGGGATGATGAGCCCGGTCTCTTCCGCCACGGAGATGAACTGGTCGGGGGGTACCATTCCGCGGTCGGGGTGGTGCCAGCGCACCAGGGCCTCACTACCGATGGTCCGGCCGCTGATCACATCGACGATCGGTTGGAAGTGGAGCTCGAACTCCTCGCGCTCGATGGCACGTCGTAGATCGGATTCGATCTCGATACGCGCCGAGGCGCGGTGTTCGAGCGACTCGTCGTAGATGGCAACACAGTTCTTGCCCCGGCGTTTGGCTTCGTACATTGCGATGTCGGCCGCTTTCAGCATCGCCTCGGCGGTCATGACGGCCGGGTCGATGGTGGTCGCGATGCCGATGCTGACCGTGATCGTGAACTCTTTGCCCCCGAGTTCGACCGGATCGGCGAACGCGAGGCCCAACAGGTACGTGAGCTCGGAGTGGCCGGTGCCTTCGTCGTTGCTCGCGGCCACGACGAACTCGTCGCCGCCGAAGCGGGCCACGAGGCCGTGGGTCCCGACCGCGTTCGAGAGTCGTTGGGCGATCGTCTGTAGGACCACGTCGCCTTGGTCGTGGCCGAGAACATCGTTGATCGTCTTGAAGTTGTCCAAGTCGAGAAAGGCCACGGTCAGCTCGGTCTGGTCGGCCGTTGCAGAGACCGAGGCGACGTGTTCGGCGAACGCCTGGCGGTTTGCGAGCCCAGTGAGTTCGTCCGCAACCGAAAGCCCAACCAACTCCTCTTCGTGGCGTTGCTGCGCCGTCATGTCGTGCATGGACAACACAAGGCGTTCCGATTGCGGGTCCAGGGCCAAGAGGGCGGCGTCTACAGCGATTGAAGTGTTCCCGTGGCGGATCTTGACCCGGACCGGGGAGATTTCGCCGCTGGACAAACGCCGGTCGTAGAGCTTCTCGACGTCCTCGGGCGCCATCATCGCGTGAAGGTCCGTGCTCGTCAGCGAACGCGACCGCAATAGAGAGCGGGCTGCGTCGTTGGCATAGGTGATCGCCAGTGCACGGTCTGTGACGATTATCGCACTGCCGGCTCGATCGAGGACCTGTCCGGCGACATCGCCGGCTGGTTCAGCGGCCCTCGCGGTCAGGAGGACGAATTGCTGGCCGTTCTCCGAGGTCGTGGGCAGGAGTGAGACAGCGACGGGGGTCGAACCGGCCAGGTGATCAGGCGACGTTGGGACTTCGTATTGCTCTGTCGCGAGTTGCTCGAAGACGACCCGCTCGACCTCTGTGGCCAGTGGGCCAGAGAGGCAACTGGCCATTGTCCGCCGCATGAGCGAGTCCATTGATGTGTCGCAGAGCGCGGTCCACTTCTCGTTCCCACCAACGATCGTTATCTCGTCGTCGACGCGTCGGAGGACCAGAGCCGGGTCGAGCGATGCGTTCAACAGACTCGGCAGATGATCTACCGGAATCGCGCTGGACCTGCTACCGCGATCGCTCACGCCGCCACCATCGGCTCGGTCCCAGTCGAAATTAGCCTGGTTGGGGGATCTACCGACCTACTGGAGCGAAAGGCCCAGAAGATCCCAAACGCCTGGTCCGCCGAGGCTGTCACCAGGTTCGCTGCGGCCAGGAAGATTCAAACGTTGTGAGTAGTTCGAGGCGGCTGCGGCGCCGGCCGCAGAGCCGTTTATCACTACCACTCGGCCGGCCTCGGCACGGCCAGCGATGGCCTCGCCAGGGATGCCTATCGCCAGGTCCTCACAGCCATCGCCGTTGCGGTCGCCGGCTGCCAACGCCGACCCCGCAGCGTCGCCTTCTTCGCTCGTGCCCGGAATCGCGTTCTCTTGATGAAGGTTGCCTATGCCACGTCGCAGGCCCGAGTTGGACCCTCTGATCATCGAGACCAGGCCGGCGTCGACGGCACCTCCCAGATCCTCGCCCGGTGAACCGACCGCCAGGTCGTCGATCCCGTCGCAGTTGAGATCGACGGCTACGAGCGCAGCGCCGACGAAGTCGTTCGCCTCGATCGCCCCGCCGAGGCCCCCGTCGCCTTGGAAGTGCACGGTCCCTTCTTGTAGGCCCGACGCTGACCCGAAGGAAACGCTGACTGCTCCGGCGTTGTTGCCGCCGGTCAGGTCTTCGGACGGCGCGCCTGCGGCAAGGTCGTCGCAGCCGTCGTTGTCGAAGTCTCCGGCTGCGAGCGCCATGCCCGCGCGGTCTCCTGCCTCGAGTATCCCGGCGAGCCCGCTCGACTGATACACGGTGACGAGGTTGGAGCCCAGGCGGCCATTTGGCCGGGCGTAGGTGATGCTCACTGCGCCGGCTCGCGAGCGTCCGTCTATCGATTCACCAGGAACGCCGACTGCCAGATCGGAGCGTCCGTCGCAGTTGAAGTCACCGGCCGCCAGTGACGATCCGACAGTGTCATTGGCCTCGGTGAATCCGGCGAGCCCGTTGCCTTGGTGGAGCAATGCCTCGGATCGCATCGACGCGCTGAAGCCGCCACGTTGGCCAAATGCCACCATCACGGCTCCAGCCCGGGAGAGGGTGCCAATGGCTTCGCCTGGGGAGCCGATGGCCAGGTCATCGCAGCCATCGTTGTCGAAATCGCCGACCGCGAGCGCTGCGCCGGTGAGGTCTCCGGCTTCGCGACTGTCGGGGAGTCCCCACTTGCCCTGGAACAGGATCACGGGCCGGTTGGCCACGTTTGACGGCCCGCCGTAGCTGATGGAAACCAGGCCGGTGTCTCTGATGCCGCCCATGTCCTCACCCGGGACGCCGATCGCCACGTCGTCGCGGCCGTCGCAATCGAAGTCACCCGTGGCTACAGCGGCTCCCAACATGTCGCCGGCTTCGGCCGGGCCTCGCAGCCCCTTCTGGCCGCGGATCTGGCGCAACTGCTCTACCTTCGAGCTTGCACTCGTCGAGCCGTAGACAACGGTGGACAGGCCGGCGTTGTCCTTGCCCTTGAAGCCTTCACCCGGAACCCCGATGACGAGGTCGGCGCGCTGGTCGCCGTCGAAGTCGCCGAAGGCCAGGCCGACAGACCCACCGGGTCCGGTCTTGGGTGGCGGAGGTGGGGGTGGGGTCTTCGGCGTGACGCCTCCGAGGCACTCGTAGCCATCGTTCCTCAACGTCACGCCCCAGTCGATGTCTTGCCAGTCGGTGCTCCCGAGTACGTCGGGGTACTGGACAGGGGTGTCTCCGTGGCAGGCGAGCATCGGTCCGAAGAATCGATGGTCGGTTATCGAGAGAGGATGGTTGATCTCGTCGTAGTGCAGGTGAGCCATGCCGGTTCCGGTTGTGCCCGAGTTGCCGGCGTAGCCGACCAGCTGACCGGCGGCGATCGGAGCGCCACGTTCGACGCCCGGCGCAAAGGAGGCCAAGTGGATGTAGCGGCTCATGTGGTCGCCGTGGTCGACTGCGACATAGTTGCCGGCCCGAGAGTTGCAACCGCCGTCTCCGCCAGCGGGGGCGCAGCCACCATCGATCCACGCGACCTCGCCTGGGCCGGCGGAGTAGATGGGAGTGTTCATCTCCATGTTGACGTCGATGGCCCAGTACGGATGGTGTGAGGTGCAGGGGCCCCTTCCGTTGTTGAGCGTGCACCCCATCCGGTGCTCGCCCACGAAAGGCATCCAGTCGGAGTGGCCGTCGACTTGGGCTTGAGCACTCGGTGGATCCTGGAGCGCGTTGAGTCCGAGCGCGATCAGTGCGATCACGACGGCCGCGGCGATGCGTTGTCTCCTCGTGCTGTTCGGCACCTTCAGCCCGGACCTCTCTGGATGAAGCGGATGATCGCGCCTTGTCTGGGCATCGGCGCGCTGGGGGAGAACTGAAGCATTGTCTTCGCGAGGTTCACCACGAGCTGTTGTCGCACATTGACCACTTCGCCCTCAGAGACCACAGGTAGGTTGCGAAACTTGGGACTTCGCAACGTAAACGTAATGTTGAACGCTACCGACCGCCTATCGCTAATGCCAAACGCGGTCTCGGTAGCGCGTGAGGTCTACCGAGCTTTGGCCCGCGAAACTAGGTAGTTGCTATCAGCGCACGCCGCTAAACTCATCTGGTTCGAAAGTTCCGATCCGCGGAACCGCTGAGGTTGTCATGTCCAAGATTTGTCAGGTCACCGGCCGAAAGCCCGCCTTTGGCAATAACGTGTCGCACTCGAATCGTAAGACCCGTCGTCGTTGGGATCCCAACATTCAACGGCACCGGTTCTGGATCCCGAGCGAGAAACGTTGGATAACCCTCACGGTCAGCGCCAAGGGTCTCAAGACCATCAACAAACATGGCATCGAGCGCGTGGTTGCTGATCTCCGCAAGCGTGGGGAGAAGGTCTAATGCCGGCTGGAAGCGACAAACGTCCGAATATCAAGCTCAAGTCCACTGCGGGCACTGGCTACACCTACATCACGAACAAGAACAAGGTGAACAACCGCGAGCGCATCGAGCTTCGCAAGTACGACCCGATCGTACGCAAGCACGTGATCTTCAAGGAAGAGAAGTAGCGGGTTCCAGGCGCAGCGAGTCGGCTCATGCTGCACTCGGCAAACCAGGATGCTTCTCGGGTGCGGCCGTGACGACGCTCGACATCGAAGACCAGCGCGACCAGTTGTCAGGCGCTCTCATGGCCGACGACGTCGCGGACCGCCTGTGGCACCTCGTCGATTCGGGCCTAGCCGACGTCATCGTGCCGGAGCTTCCGGCTCTACGACTCGAGCAAGACCCGATACACAAACACAAGGACGTGTTGTCGCACACGATTGCGGTCACTGCCAAGACCCCCGTCGATCTGAGGTTGCGGCTCGCGGCGCTGTTTCACGACATCGGCAAACCGCAGACCCGGTCATTCGATCACGGCGGAGTCACGTTTCGCCACCATGAAGCCGTCGGCGCCAAAATCACCAAGAAGCGCCTCAGGGCACTCGAGTACCCGTCCGAGATCGTTCGTGATGTGGCCGAACTCGTCAGGTTGTCGGGACGGTTCAAGGGTTATGCCGATGGGTGGAGCGATGCGGCCGTCAGGCGCTACGCCCGCGATGCGGGCCCGCTGCTGGGCATGCTCAACAGCTTGGTTCGAAGCGACTGCACCACTCGGAATCAACGAAAACGGTTGGAGTTGCAGCATCACGTCGACCAGCTCGAACAGCGGATCGCCGAGCTGGCCGAGGCCGATCGCCGAGCAGCCGAGCGGCCTCTCATCGACGGCGACGAGGTCATGGCACGGTTCGATCTAGAGCCCGGCCCCTTGGTCGGCCAAGCACTCCGTTTTCTCCTCGAGCTGAAACGGAACGAACCCGGACTCGATCGAGCAGCTACCGAAGCTCGGCTCGACGAGTGGTACGCGAGCAAGCAGCCCTAGGCCCCTTCGGGTGGCTGCGGCCGACCCGATCCGGACTCGATCTGAGCGAGTTTCAGCCTGCCCGAGCCTGGGCCCGGAGACCCATCGGTTGAACCGTACTGCTCATCGTCGGGTGTTCTGCGTCGATTAGTGCCACATGATCTCGTCCGCTGCACCGGGTGTCACGTCGACCCTTCGGCGTCCTGTGGTGTTCTTCATCGTGGTCTTCGCAGTCGCGGTCTTCTCGATCGGGTCCGCTGCTGCGCAGGGGTTACCCGAGGTGCCTCGCGGCGACAGCTTCGGACTCCAGAACAATGCGGAGTGTGCTCCCAGCGCCGACGTGGTCGTTTACCTGGGCCAGGTCGGGGACCAACGGATTGGTGTCGGAGTAACGGACAGCTTCGGTCACTTCGAACTCGATATCACGGTCCCGGCCAGCACGCCGCTCGGTGAGGCGATCCTGACCGTCGAGTGCGCGATGGTGAACAACGTTCTGGTCTACGACGTCTTGATCGTCGAATCCACCGCGGTGGACCTGCTCTCCTACGCGCCCTATGTTGCCGCAGCTCTCGCCGGAATTCTCATCGTCGGCTCCGTTATCGGCGCCGCCCGCCGCCGGGCAGCGCGTCGTAGCGAGACGAAGGTGGAGGTGGAAGCCACGTCACCAGCGTTCTCACTCGAGGTTCCCGAGGACAAAGAGGGCGACCCCGACTACTGGTTCTGGGACGCTGAAACCGAACGGGGTTCGGCCAAACGTTTGGCATGTTTGACCGACAGAGTCTTCTATCTACATGAGATTCCAGAATCCAGCTTCAACGCTCTGCTCGAGAAGCTCGCCGCCATGGGACCCGAAGATGCGCTCCGGTCGGCGTTCCTTACGATCCCGATCGATGACATCGACGAGGTTCATCACCGAGGCACCTCCATCAGGATCAGATACCGAACCGAGTCCGGCCTCGTCTCGAAGACGATTGATCTGGGGGATGGGGCCAAGGAAGTCCTCGGATTCCTGAGCAGTCGAGTACCTGTCGTCGCCGACAACGAGTCCCCAACGCCCGTAGAGGCGCCTGCACCGGTGTGACATCGGACCCGCATCTCGCGGGTTCCGACACATAGGGAGTTCCGCCTATTTGTCCGTTTGCCGCTGTGGACGGATAATTGACGCATGGAACCCGTTGCACTTGTGCGGCTCATCCCGGCCGCTGCTGGGTGGCTGCAGTGAGCCAAGTTTCGCCCGATGGCGGTGGTCTGCAGGTCGCGCCGCGAGCTACGCTCCCGGACGGCACCTCTGACCCTTCAGGGTCGGAGGAGGAGGGCGACTCGGTGTCGGTAACACAGGTGGAGGAACCGTTCGGGCATGACGCGCCCGAGCTGACGCCTGCCGCTGTTGGTACGCCGGCGTTGTCGGGTCGGATAAACACTCCTCGACTCGTACTGATATCGCTCGATGCGGCAGCAATCGCGCTTGCGTGGCTGGTCGCGCTACTTGCGCCCTTCGACTGGCCAAATACGAACAGATCAACGTTGGTCATCATCCTCTCGGCCGGGATGACGGCCGCCCTGTTGTTGTTGTTCGACCTCTACAAGTCCCGAGTGTCGAGCGTCAGGTCAGCCGAACTGGCGGCCATCAGTCGGGTCGCGGTCATCCTCATCCCCAGCATCTTGTTCATCGATTTGTTGACCACGGCCAGCCTTCACATGGGCACGGATCTAGTTGCAGGTATCTCGACGTTCCTGTTCTTGATCATCGGCCGCAGCATCTTCGATGGCTGGATCAGGTCGGCACGTGCCCAGGGTCGTTACACCAGGTCAGTTGTCGTGTTCGGTTCAGGATCCGGTGCCGAAGAGCTCATAGATCTCCTTGCCGATCACCAGGAGGCCGGATATCGCGTCAAGGGTGTGGTGGCCCGTCGAGGGATGCACGACATCCCCTGGGAGTGGCTTGGAGAGCCCCGCGATGCCTTGAGCATCATGGAGACTGTCGGCGCGAACGGCGCGTTTGTGGTCGTGGACGAGTTGTCACCCGGCGATCGGGCGTTTGTTGTCGAGCAGCTCACCGCAGCTGGGCATCACGTGCACCTGACGATGGGGGTCGCCGGCATCTCATCGCAGCGGGTAAGGCTCGCGCCAGTTGTGCATGAACCTCTTCTGTACGTCGATCGTCCGACGCTCAAGCGATGGCAGGTCGGGTCCAAGCGTGTTCTCGACGTCCTGATTGCTTCCTTGATGCTGTTGTTGTTGTCACCGTTCCTGCTCATCTCGGCTCTGGCCATCAAGATTCAGGACAGGGGACCGGTCTTCTTCCGTCAGGAGCGGGTTGGACGCGGCGGTCAAACGTTCCGTTTGTGGAAGCTGCGGACAATGAGCATCGACGCGGAATCACGGCTTGGGGAATTGGCCGGCCAGAATCTCCGAGCCGGGCCCCTTACCAAGATTGACGCCGACCCTCGTGTTACTGGCGTCGGGCGGTTCCTTCGTTTCACCAGCATCGATGAGCTGCCCCAGCTTCTCAACGTGCTTCGCGGCCAGATGAGCTTGGTCGGGCCTCGCCCAGCGTTGCCCACCGAGGTCGAGGCCTTCGACGACGAGCTCCAGACCCGGCACAACGTTCTACCCGGCATCACCGGCCTATGGCAGGTCGAAGCCCGGGACAACCCATCTTTCGCTTCGTACCGGCGCCTCGACCTCTTCTACGTAAAGAACTGGTCGATCAGCCTGGACTTGGTGATTCTTGTTCTCACCGCGCAGACGGTGCTCGTCAGAGCAGCCAAGGGGGTCGTTCATCGCGGCGAGGGAGCCGATCTCTGCTGAGATCGTGACTCCATCTCGACCCAAGTCACCGTGGTGGCATTGGGCCAATGGACCCACCAGATTGAAAGAACTCAGGCCTCAGGCTTCTCTCATCAATGCCGATGGGGGAAGCTGGTGGGGCATCCGTCGTAGACCCTTCCCATCGATCTCTAGTTGGATGTCAACGTGAACTATTCGACCGTTGTCTTTGTCGGTGACCACCCCTTGGTTGTCGCCTGCGCTGGCAGGGCTCGCGATGTTGGTCTCAACGTCGTGGGTGTGAGCACTGACGACGCCTCGATCAAGGAGTGGGCGGCCGACGAGTCGATCGAGTGCTTGGCTTGGTCCGGGCTGGCCGACTATCTCGAGACGACGCGCCCCGACGTGTTGTTGAGTGTCGGGAACCTGCGGATCATCCCCGATGAGATGATCGCCAGCGTCGGTGTCACCATCAACTTCCACGATGGCCCGCTGCCGGCGTACTCGGGTCTACACACCCCGATGTGGGCGTTGCTCGATTCGATCACTGAATACTCGGTGAGCTGGCACGTCGTCGAGAACGGAATCGACGAAGGCGACGTGTTGGCAAGCGCGTCCTTCTCGGTCGCGACCGACGAGACGACCCGTTCGATGAACATGAAGTGTTTCGGGGCAGCGGGTGACGCGTTCGAGGATCTCGTGGCCCAGCTGAGCCAGGGCCAGCTTCGCCGCGTAGCTCAAGACGGTACGGGCCGTTACTTCGGTCGCTACGACCGGCCCCTCCCCGGCGGTGCCCTTATCCCACACACTATGTCAGCAGCCGATATCGACCGCTACGTCAGAGCGCTCGACTTTGGTCCGACCATCAATCGGGTCGGTCGAGCCTTGCTTCAACTCGATACGGACAATGTCATGGTGGTGAAGGGCACCACACAGATCACTCTCTCCGGCGGAGCAGTGGCACCGGGAACCGTCCACTCCGCGTCGTCGAGTGGGTCAGAGGTAAAGCTCACCGTGGAAACGACAACAGGCCCCATCGAGCTGACGGGTTGGGCCGGCTCACGGGTAGATCTCAGTGGTTTGGCGGGCCACGTGCTCGTCGATCCAAGCAGGTCGATGAGCGAGGTCGAGAAGCTCCACGATGCCTCGGTACGATCCGAGATCTGGTGGTCGCATCGGCTGGCGAACATGCGCCCGGCCGATCTCGCTCATCTCGGCGAACCCGTCGAAGAAGCCACCGCGGACTGTCAAGTCGGATTCGAGAGCTTCGACGAAGCCGCTGCGGTCGCAGCTGCGTTCGTTCTGTCTCACACCGGTCAAACCCTCGCAACCGTTGGGGTTCGCTCATCGTCGTCAGTCGAGGGTGAGGGCAGTCCATGGTTTGCATCGCTGCTTCCTGTTAATGCCGCAGCCGACTTCAGCAAGCCCGCCGTCGAAGCCGTCGAAGCGATTCGCGTCGATATCGGCGAAGCTCTGGGCCGAGGGCCCTTCCTACGCGACGTTTCGATCCGCATGCCCCTTCAGGTCGACGGGCCACTCCAATACCAGGATCCGCAGGTCGCGATAGTCGGCGAAGGGGTGCAAACAAGGGCACCCTTGCAGATCGAGATCACCAACGAGGGTGGCGGTTTCACTGTTCGCACCCTTGCGATCAGCGGTTCTGCTGCGGCTCGGATCGCTGACGGCCTGGAGAGCTTCTCCGCTGCATATTGCGCCGCCCCCAACCGAGCACTGTTCGACCTCCCGGTCCTGGGCAATGACGAGACCGAAGCCTTGCTCTCGCGGGGTGGGAGACCAGCAGAGCACCCCTTTGGTGGGCCGCTGCACGAACAATTCGTGTCGGCAGCGTCTTCGAGACCTACAGCAACGGCCCTGGTTCATCGTGGCCGTGAAGTGACCTATGCCGAACTCGAGCAGCGATCTCGCCGCCTCGCCACCGCGCTCGAGCGTGCCGGGGTCACCCCAGGAAGCTTCGTGGGTGTCTCGACCGCACCAGGAATCGACATGGCCGTCGGGATCCTTGGCGCTCTCATGGCCGGGGCCGCTTATGTTCCGCTCGACCCACGTTTTCCGGCCGAACGCCTCGAGTTCATGGTGTCCGATGCCGAGATGGCACTGATCCTCACCGATGCTGGGTCCAGCGCTTCGACATTTGGTCCCGAGGTCCTCGAGATCGGCCCGACTTCGGTGGACGCAACGATCCCGCTGCGAAACGTGCTGCCCCCGATCGCCGAGTCCGATCTTGCGTACATGATGTACACGTCAGGTTCGACGGGGTTGCCAAAGGGCGTGATGGTGACCCACGGGAACGTAGACGGCTTCCTGCGCGCCATGCAGCCCCATCTCGGCAGCGACCCCGGCGTCTGGTTGTCGGTGACGACGTTGTCCTTCGACATTTCCGTCCTCGAGCTGTTCCAGCCGTTGACCAACGGTTGGAAGGTCGTCCTCTACGAAGGTTTGGCAGCCGCGCGATCGGGGCCGCTTGCCGAAGCTCCTCGATCTTCCAGTCGGCTCGACATGAGCCTGTTCTTCTTCGGCTCCGAGGAGGCGGGTTCATATGACCTGCTGCTCGACGCAGCGCGCTTCGCCGACCGCCACGGTTTCGGCGCGGTATGGACTCCTGAGCGCCACTTCAACGACTTCGGTGGTCCCTTCCCGAACCCGGCCGTCACCGGTGCAGCGGTTGCCGCAGTTACCGAAAACGTCGCGATCCGATCTGGCAGCTGCGTACTTCCATTGCATCATCCGGTTCGAGCGGCCGAAGAGTGGTCCGTCGTAGATCAGCTGTCGCGCGGTCGTGTCGGTTTGTCCATCGCTGCCGGATGGCATCCGGAGGACTTTGTGCTTCGGCCCCAGAACTACGGGCAGTCCAAGGACGCTCTTTTGGAACAGATCGACGAACTGCGACGGATGTGGCGGGGTGAAGCAGTCACCTACGACGGCCCTAAGGGGCCCGTCGACGTTCTGCCGCTCCCTCGTCCCGTGCAGCCCGAATTGCCGATCTGGTACACCACCGCCGGCAACGTCGAGAGCTTCGAGCTCGCCGGAGCGAACGGGTTCAACTTGCTCACGCACCTCCTCGGACAGAGCATCGAGGATCTCGAGCAGAAGATCGTTGCCTACCGGGCGGCATGGTCGGCCGCCGGTCACCCGGGCACCGGTACGGTTTCGCTGATGCTCCACACGTTTGTCACCAGCGACGACGACGTCGTGCGTGACACCGTGAAGGAGCCGATGAAGGCCTACCTGCGCGACAGCATTGCGTTGGTCAAAGAACATGCTTCGGCCTTCCCGACCTTCGACCCGACCAAGACCGAGGCCGACGGGGCGTTGGCCGGCCTGACTCCCGAGGACATGGACGCACTCCTCGAGGTCTCGTTTGCTCGTTACTTCGAGACCAGTGGATTGTTCGGTGATGTTTCTCGCGCCGTCGAATTTGCCGAAGGCATTGCCGAGGTCGGGGTCGACGAGATCGCTTGTTTGATCGACTTCGGTGTTCCCGGCGACGAGGTGCTCGACAACCTCCAATATCTCGACGTCGTGAGAGAGGCGTTTGTCGACCAGAGTGGCGAGACCGCTGCGCCCGAAACGTACGGTTCGCTCATCGCGCGAGACGGCGTGACTCATCTCCAGTGCACGCCCTCGGAAGCTCGACTCGTGCTGGCAGACCCACAGAGCCGGAGTGCCCTGGCAACACTCGACAAGATGTTGGTGGGTGGCGAGGCCTGTCCGATATCGGTGGCCAACGACTTGTTCGACGCGGTGGGCGGCGACCTGATCAACGTCTACGGGCCGACCGAAACGACGATCTGGTCCACCAGCCATCAAGTCACACGCGACGATCTCGATTCCGGGGCAATCCCGATCGGGCGGCCGCTGTCGAACACCGCTGTGCGGGTGGTCGCCGAAACCGGACAGCTCAGGCCGGCGGGTGCGATCGGGGAGCTACTGATCGGTGGCGAAGGTGTCACTGCCGGCTATCACGACCGTCCGGAGTTGACCTCTGACCGGTTTGTCGAGCGTATCGATACGCCGGGCATGGTCTATCGAACCGGCGATCTGGTGAGTTGGCGCCCCGACGGCCGCCTGGCATTCCACGGACGCGCCGACAGCCAGGTAAAGATCAGGGGACACAGGATCGAAC
>JBPCTU010000505.1:0-5938 GCA_051011515.1 Acidimicrobiales bacterium | reverse complement strand
CAGTGATCTCGACGAAGGGGCCCAGTAGCCGAGCCCTCGCAAGGGGACCTTCGGCCTCGGCGAGAGCACGCCGAATGGCGGAATCACCAGCGCTCAGTTGACCCTGGGCGCAGCGGAGGAGCGCAAGTCCAGGCTGGGGGTCGCATCCCAGAGCGCCTGCCTCGAGATAGGCCCGCTCAGCATCGGCGAGCTCTCCACGTAGGCGGTGAATGTCCCCACGCAAACAGGAAGCTGCGCCGAGAGCTTGCTGCCCCGGGGGGTCCACTAGTCGGTCATAGGCTCGGTTCACCTGTTCAATTGCTTCGTCCCAAGTGCCGGCCAGCATGAGAATTTCGGCCCGATGGATCAGGCATTGTCCCCGGTAGAGCACGAGGTCGGGCTGGGTGTCGCACCAATGACTGAGGGCCGCGGTCCACTCGGCCGTTCGGCCGACATCGAAGAGCTCTCGGCAGCCTTCGATTGCTGTGCAGTACGAGTCACCGGCTGCGATGACCGACACCTCGTTCTCGCCGAGCGAGACCATTGCCTCGTCGAGCAAAGCGATGCCCGAGTCGATCTCGTTGCCATAGATCAGGCATCGGCCTTCGCCGATCCGGGCAAGGGTGGTGAGCTCGGGGTCCCGGAAACGCTCGCCGATGCCGGCCGCCTCGTGAAACAGCCCGTACGCAGCTTCACCGTCACCCGAGAAGATGGCCCGCAAGGCCGACGCATATCGGAGGTAACCCTGCTCGACGCACTCGAGGCCGCGTTCGTCGAGCAATCGCTGGGCTCGGTCGATCCATCCGCCGCCGCGGGCCACTTGGCCGTCATTGAGCAGTGAGAACGCCAGCCAGAACGCACTGCGTGTGGCACGAGCGATGTCGCCGACCTGCGCAGATTCCTGGTGTGCCTTCGCCCACACCTCCGAGCTCTCGTCGTTGCGGCCCGTGACGTAGGCCGCGCACGCCAAACGCTCGAGGTCTTCGACGTCGAGCGGTCCGTGCTCGGCGGCCGCGACCAGGTGGTCGTAGGCCCGCCCCCACGCTCGACGATCGAAGGCATCGCGGCCCCGGTCAACCTCACCCACCATGACGACAGTCTGCTCCACCGGGCGAAGACCGGCGAGACCGATCCCGTGTTTGTGGACGGCGTCCCGTCAGTTCCAGAACAGCTCGCTGCCGGCTGGTGCGGAACAGATCATCCAGATCTCGGCGATCCGCGTGCCCTCGAACCGATAGATGAACGCGTTCTCGGCCTCGAGGCTGTCGCCGTTGCGGCCGAAGTGTGCCCGCTCCCATTCGGTCGCCCATGACTCGTCGGCAGTGCAGAACAGTTTCTCGATCTTCACGTCTCCGTCGGTCAGCTCGAACACCGTCCCTAGTGCACTCAGGAAACCGTCTGCTCCGTGATAGTCGCCCGGCATGGGCAACGGTCCACGGACGTGAAAGACGACGTCGCCGGTGAAGAGGTCACCGAGGGCGTTCAGGTCGTTCTCGAAGACTGCCTTGGTCATCCGATCGATTGTCGCCACGTTGGGATGTTCGCTCACGTCAGTTCCTCCTGGTTCGAGCCCCAGGTCAGGGGCCTCGAGATATGACGGTACGAAATCGCCTTCGCCCGGTCATCCGGCAAATCGAGGATCTTCGTGCGAAGGCGGCATCGGTAATTCTGCGGACAGTGTCGCTTTGTTGATCGATCGCCAGGATCGTGCTAGCAATCGTCGACGAGTCAATCGACTCTGCAACGGGCGGGTTCTCGAGGTCGAATTGGGTTGGCGCCTGCCGCGGAGGATGCCCGGTCCTCAGGAGGAAACAAATGGGTCGTATACGAGTTGTTCGCGTTCTGGTCGTGCTGGCTGTCCTGGGCATGTTGGTAGGGCTGTCGGGCACGGCCTCGGCGAAGCCTGACAAAGGGGCTTCTGCTGCACCAACCGTCCGATTCGCGACGTTCAACGCGTCATTGGCCCGCAACTTCGACGGTCAGTTGATGACCGACCTGGCCACATCGGGCAATTCGCAGGCGAGCGCCGTGGCTGAGATCATCCAGCGCACGCGGCCCGATGTCTTGCTCGTGAACGAGTTCGACTATGACGCCGGCGGGGTCTCGCTGGCGAGGTTCCAGGACAACTACCTCTCGATTTCTCAGAACGGCGCTGAGCCGATCGACTACCCGTACAGTTACGCCGCGCCATCCAACACCGGCATCCACTCGGGGTTTGATCTGGACAACAACGGCGTCGTCGACCCGAACCCCTCGCCGTTCAACTTCAACTACGCAAACGATTCGTTCGGTTTTGGGTGGTTCCCGGGCCAGTTCGGGATGGCGGTGTACTCGATGTATCCGATCGACACCGACGAGATCAGGACCTTCCAGAACTTCCTCTGGCGAGACATGCCAGGAGCGCTCCTGCCGGAGTACCCCAACGGCGACCCTTGGTTCACCGACGACGAACTCGAGGTGGTCCGGCTGTCGTCCAAGAGTCATTGGGACTTGCCGATCGAGATCGGCAAGAAGACCGTGCACTTTCTCGTGAGCCATCCGACCCCACCGGTCTTCGACGGACCTGAAGATCGCAACGGCACCCGCAACCACGACGAAATCCGGTTCTGGGCGGACTACGTGCGCCCCGGCCAGAACGGCTACATCTACGACGACGACGGGTCCTCGGAAGGGCTCAAAGGCGGCGAAATGTTCGTCATCGCGGGAGATCAGAACGCGGATCCTTTCGACGGTGACAGCACCGCCGGCGCTGCCCAACAGCTTCTGGACCACCCGAGAATCAACTCGAAGGCCACTCCGACCAGCCAAGGAGGTGTCGATCGGTCGATCGCTCAGAACCTCAACAACGACGACCACCTTGGGGATCCAGCAGAAGACACCGCGGACTTCAGCGAAGAGAACTTCGGTGGGCCCGGGAACCTGAGGGTCGACTACGTGCTGCCCAGCAAGAACCTGCAGATACGCGACTCAGGTGTCTTCTGGCCGGCCGACGACGATCCATTGAACTACCTGACCGGCTCGGGTTTCCCCGTGGTCAGCTCTGACCATCGGCTCGTTTGGGTCGATGTGTCTCATGGCGCGTTCAGATAACGCTGCCGCAGTCCATCATGTGCTGACGAAGTCGATGGCGATATCTTCGGGATCGCCTCCGGGGCCTTTGCCCTTGAATTGGCTCATGTACAGGGCGTAGTAAAAGCCTCTGGCGGCCATCAGGTCGTCATGGCTCGCCATCTCTTCGATCTCGCCTCCATTTAGGACCATGATCCGACTCGAGCTGCGGATTGTTGCCAAGCGGTGCGCGATCGAGAAGCTCGTCTTGCCTTCCATGAGCTTGCGCATCCCGTCCTGAATCAGCTTCTCGGTTCGGGTGTCCACGTTCGAGGTCGCCTCGTCGAGGATCATCATCTTCGGATCAGCGACCATCGCTCTGGCGATCGTGATCATCTGCCTCTGGCCCTGGCTCAGGTTGGCGCCTCGTTCGGACAGCAGGGTGTCGTAGCCGTCTGGCAGGCCCATTATGAAGTCGTGGGCATTGGCCTTCTTGGCCGCCTCGATGGCGTCTTCGGGTGTGGCGTCTTCACTGGCGTAGAGCAGGTTGTTCATCACGGTGTCGGTGAAGAGGAACGCCTCCTGCAAGACCACACCGATCTGTTTGCGCAGGCTGCTCTGGGTCAGTGTCGCCAGGTCCTGGCCGTCGATCAAGATCCGGCCGTCGGTGATGTCGTAGTAGCGGGTCATGATGTTTATGAGGGTGCTCTTGCCGGCACCTGTCGGACCACAGATCCCGATGCTCTCGCCAGGCGCGACGTCGAAGGTGTTGTCGCGGAGGACGAGGCTTCCGGGGACGTACCCGAAGTCGACGTGTTCGAACTCGACTCGGCCACCCTTGAACTCGAAGTCCACCGCGTCGGGCGCGTCGACGACATCGGGCTCCTCGTCGATGATGCGCAGCACCCGGTCGCCGCCTGCTGATGCGTTGAGCGTTGTTGTGATCAGGTTCGCCATCTGAGCGAGCGGGGAAGCCAGTAGCGCGGAATAACCGGCGAAAGCCAACACGGTGCCGACATCGGTCTTGTCGTTGATCACCAGGAAGGTGCCGCCGACAAGAACGAGCACGTTCTGGATCAGGCTCAAAGCCTGGGTGGCAGGGAACTGCATCAGCGAGGCCATGAACGCCCGCTTGCCGACCTTGTAGACGTCGCCGACCTGTTCTTCGTGAGCCTCTTCGGCCCACCCCCGGCGGTTCTTGCTGATGATCACCTTGTGGCCGCTCAGGGTCTCCTCTTGGAACGCACTGACCTCGCCGAGCGCCTGCTGTAGACGGTTGAAGGCGGGCGCACCAATCCTGGCGACCACCCACGCGACGCCGATCAGCAGCGGGATGGTCAGGACCGACAAGATGGCGAGTTGCCAGTTGACCACGAACATGACAATGAGGATCATCAGGACCTGGATGGTCCCGCGGAGAATCTGACTGACCGCTGTCGTGTAGAAGAGCGACACGACTTCGGCGTCGTTGGTGACGTTGCTGGAGAGCTCTCCGGGAGGGTTCCTGAAGAAGAACCCCATCGACAATCGCTGGGTGTTGCGGAACAGATCGGTCTGGATTCCGTACAGCGCGTTCGACGCGAGCCGGGCGAACATTCTGTTGGCGATGAAACTGAAGAACAGATAGACGGCGCCGGCTACGAACCCGAGCAGAACGTAATCGGCCAGGTCGTCCTGGGAGCCTTGCTCGGTGATCACGTTCATCCCTTGACCGGTCGCATAGGGGATCGTGATCAGTCCCGCGAGCGCCACAACCAGGAGCAGCGCTGCGAGCGTCGCTGCCCACTTGTTCGGCCCGCCGATCATGCGCCGGACCAGCCGTGCGATCGTGCCCGGCTCGCCGCCCTCTCCCTTGATGTCGGTTGGGCCCTGGGGCTGGGTTGGGTCGGTGATCTTGGTGTTGCTCACGACGACACCTCCCGACCCGAGACGTTGTCTTGGAGATCGTCGTCGTCGAGATCCAGACCCTCGGTCACTCCGCCGCCCAGCTGGCTCTCGTAGATCTCCTGATAGAGCGGGCTCGATACCAACAGCTCTTCATGGTTCCCCTCGGCGATTATCTCTCCCTGCTCGAGAACATAGATGTGGTCGAGATCGATCAGGGCGCTGATGCGCGGGGCGACGTACATGATCGTCGCTTCGTCCATGAACTCGGGGATCGCCGCCTGGACGCGGCCCTCGGTCGATGCATCGAGGGCGCTCGTCGAATCGTCGAGGATCAGCACCCGAGGTCGCTGGGTCAATGCCCTCGCGATGGAGAGGCGTTGGCGCTGCCCTCCGGAGAAGTTGTAGCCACGGCGGGCGACCGGAGCGTCCCAAGCCTCGGGCAGTCGCGACACGAATCCGTACGCGTCAGCAGCTTTCGCCGCGCCGAACATCACGTGGTCTTCAGCGTCGGGTGCCCCAAACTTGAGGTTTGGCCGCAGGGGCTGCTGGAACAGCACGGCCTCCTGCAGCGCAATCCCGACCGTCTGGCGCAGCTCTTCGAGCGGGATGTCACGCACGTCGACGCCGTCGATGGTGATCTTTCCTTCGGTGACGTCGTAGAAGCGAGGAATCAGGTTGACCAGTGCCGACTTCCCCGAACCGGTCGCTCCGAGGAAGCCGACTTGCTGACCGGGCTTGATTGTCAGGTTGATGTTCTTCAAGGCCGGTGGGTCGTATGAGCCGTCGGCTCGCCGGAAGGCGAACGTGACGTTTTCGAACACCACCTCCCCCCGCGATGCGGTCCGATCGACGTCGACCGGCTGCTCCGGCTCCTGGATGGTTGCTTCGGTGTCGAGCGCCTGGATGATCCGGCCGGCGGAGACATCACCTCGCGACACGAGCGGTAAGACCTGAGCGAGCAGGGCCAGAGGTGTGATCAACAATCCCATGTACTGGGTGAAGGTGCTGACATCGCCAACCGTCA
>JBPCTU010000504.1:0-6075 GCA_051011515.1 Acidimicrobiales bacterium | reverse complement strand
AGTGGGGCGCTTCGATATAACCAAGACCGAATCGAAGGGGAAGGGAAACAAACGAGTCCGCATGGCTCTGAGCTGATGGCCGCCCTAGCCATGCCTGTCGAGATCGAATGTTCACGAATCCCGAACGTCCCGGCTCTATCCTCCTCTGAGTGAGCAGTAGCTGGGGACAGTCGTTCCGGATTCACACATTCGGCGAGAGTCATGGAGGCGGAGTCGGCGTGATAGTCGATGGCTGCCCGCCACGGCTCGAAGTTGATATCTCCGACATACAACACGACCTCGACCGGCGTCGGCCGGGTCAGAGTCGCTTGGTCACCCAACGCGACGAGAAGGACAGAGTCGAGATACTCAGCGGCTTGTTCGACGGTTACACCCTCGGCACCCCGATCAGCCTCCTCGTACGCAACACCGACGCTCGTCCTGGTGCCTACGAACACCTGAAGGACACGTTCCGGCCGTCGCATGCAGATTTTACGACCGAGGCGAAGTACGGCATCCGCAACTGGCAGGGTGGGGGCCGGGCCAGTGCTCGCGAGACCATCGGCCGCGTCGCTGCCGGCGCAATCGCCAGAAAGCTCCTCGCCGAGGTCGCCGGAGTAGAAGTCCTGGCATGGGTCAGCCAGATTCACGACATCGCTGCGTCTGTCGATCCCGAGATGGTGTCCTTGGACGCGGTCGAGTCCGATCCCACGCGCTGCCCTGTACCAGAAACTGCTTCGCGGATGACCGAGGCGATAGAGCAAGCACGGCACGCCGGTGACAGTTTGGGGGGCATCGTCGAATGTGTCGCGAGGGGCGTTCCGCCTGGCCTCGGCGAGCCAGTTTTCGACAAGCTCGAGGCAGAACTGGCCAAGGGCATGCTCTCGCTCCCCGCAGCGAAGGGGTTCGAAATCGGTAGCGGATTCGCCGCCGTAACGATGACCGGCCTGGAGCACAACGACCCGTTCAGTCCGGGCGAGGCCGGCGCAGGTCCTACGACCACCACCAACCACTCGGGGGGCGTGCAGGGCGGCATCAGCAACGGCCAGCCGATCGTGTTCCGCACTGCTTTCAAACCGACGGCAACCATCGCTTCGGAGCAAGACACCGTCGATGCCGAGGGCAACGCTGTCAAGCTCTCAGCCAAGGGCCGTCACGACCCCTGCGTCCTGCCGAGAGCAGTACCGATGGTCGAGGCAATGACTTGCCTGACGCTGGCAGACATGTGGCTCAGGCAGCGCCAGAACGAAGCCATAGAACCCAGTTGAACCTCCGCAATCCCAAACCCGAGGCGGGGGCCATATTCCTGGGAACCGCGGTGAAACTGCCGACGTTGAGACTGTGATGCCTTCAAACCGACTCCTACGAACCAGCGCCATCGTCGTCGGCCTTGTTCTCTTCGCTTCGGCGTGTGGCGGCGGTAGTAGCGGCTTGTCGAGTGTCGGTACCTCGACACCTGCACCCGCCGAAGATACCGCCGGTGCCACCGAAAGTACCGAGGCGGGGTCAGACCTGGCCGCGGACGAGCCCTCTGAGGAGAACCAACTCCCACAGGTACCGGTAATTGACATCGCGACCGGCGAAGAGGTGGTGCTGTCGACCTTCGCTCCGGCGGCTACCCCCATCGTGCTCTGGTTCTGGGCGCCGCATTGACCTACCTGCCGGCGCGAAGCGCCGGGCGTCGAGCAGTTTGCTCGAGACTACAAGGACGAAGTCCTCGTACTTGGAGTTGGAACTCAAGACAACCTCGACATGGCACGCGAGTTTGTCGCCTCACACGGCACCGAGTCCTTTCCGATGTTGTGGGACCCATCATTCGAGACATGGATGCAGCTAGGCGTCAACGGTCAACCCGCCGGGATGTTGGTGGACGCCGACGGAACCCTGGTGGCGCAATGGCGCGGTGGTATCCCCGAGGAAGAGGTCCTCGAAGCCGTTGCCCAGCTCTAGGCTCCCCTAGCGCCGCAGGAACCTGAATCAGGACGTCAGGAAGGGAAGCGCTACGACCTCGGCGGCGAGTTCATCGTTGCGCGCCCTAACAGTGACCACCGCGCCTGGTTCGATGCTCGTTGGCAAGAAGGCCATCGCGATTCCGTGGCCCAACACCGGTGAGAAATTGCCACTTGTGACCTCGCCGAGAACCTCGTCGCCAATCAGGACCTCCTGGCCAGTTCTCGGCGGCCGCCTACCCTCCACATTCAGCCCGCGGAGGAGGCGTGCAGGCCCGGAGTCCCGTTCGACTTGGAGAACATCGCGTCCCCGGAAAGGACCTTTGTCCCATCGCACGACCCAACCCAGGCCGGCTTGGAGAGGCGTGATGCCAGGACCGAGTTCCTGGCCATGGAGTGGAAGACCGGCTTCCAGGCGCAGTGTGTCGCGAGCGCCTAAGCCTGCGGGTTTGATGCCTGCCGCCAACAGTTCTTCCCAGAGCTCCCCAGTGGTCTCCGGAGGGACGGCGATCTCCACTCCCGACTCGCCCGTGTAGCCGGTTCCGGCAACGACACACTCGACACCTCGCCAATCGGCTTTGACGACCCGGAACCGCCCAACTTCAGCGGCCTCAGCGAACACGGTCGCCAAACGCTCGGCAGCTTCAGGGCCCTGGACCGCCAGCACTGCCCGTTCGGACGTGACGTCGTGGGTATGCACACCTTCGGCGCCTTCGAGTGCGGCCGCCACTCTGGATGTATTCGACGCGTTGGGCATCACGTCGAACCGTTCGGGTTCGACCCACCAAATTATGATGTCGTCGAGAACAGACCCGTCCTCGTCATCCAGCAGGTGGGTGTATTGAGCCCTTCCCGGCTCGATGCGTGTCAGGTCGTTCGTGAAAGCCCGCTGCAACGCGCCAAACGCTCCAGACCCGGTGACGCGAAGGGTCCCGAGGTGTGAGACGTCGAAGACCACAGCTGAGGAACGACACGCTCGGTGTTCGTCAAGGGTGCCGTCGGGGTAGGACAAGGGCATTTCCCAGCCGCCGAACGGCGTCATCTTTGCTCCCAACGCGCGATGGCGCTGGTCGATCGGAGAGACCGACATCTGCATGGCCCGGTTCTCGCTCAGCTACCGACAGCCTGCGGATTGGGTGTCTCGGCGACCATCTCTGGGTACAGATCGACTATTGCGGCGTCGACTTCGTCCTTGACTGCGCCCAACGGCAAAACGTTCAGTACACCTTGGCCTTGGTGCAACAGGTCGATGATCTCTTCGCCACTGCGAACAAGCACCGACTTGGAGCCGCTGATCACCAGGTTCACGGTGGCCACGTCCTCGCCCAGGTTGTCGCGCAGGTAGGTGAACACCTCGCGCACCGACTCGAGCTTGATCCCGGCGTCGAGCAGGTTCTTGATGACCTTGAGTTCGAGGAGGTCGCGATACGAGTAACGTCGGCGGCTGCCACTGCCCTGTGCGACTTGCAGCGATGGCCGAACCAAGTCGGTTCTGGCCCAGTAGTCGAGTTGTCGGTAGGTGATCCCGACGATCTCGGCGGTTCGTTTACCGCTGTAACCCTGCTCGAGGTCGACAGACATATCTAGTTCCTCCTGCAATACCGGGCCCACCCACACACGACGATCCCGATGTGTTCCTTGAGTTCGATGCGCCCGAGGCTCGATGCCCCATCGCCGGGGCGTCATCGCCAAAGCTCCGTTGTCAGCGCTTTGTCGTCAGTGCTTTGTCGTCAGTGCTTTGTCGCCGCAGCATTGTCGACACAGCTGACATCATCGAAATTACGTCAGTGTGAGTCCAGGGGGTCGAGGATAGGTAATCCCCCGCGCGGCGTCAACATGAGTCACTCGAGCACCATCCCCCCGGCTCGGTCCGGGTCAGCCGAACCGCAACGAGGACGTTGGGTCAGCTCTCGAAATCGGACGGGTCGACGGACTCGATGAAGTCGCGGAAATCCTCGAGAACCTGCTCCTCGTCGACGCTGTCCTCGTCGCCCTCGGGAACCGTGTAACCGGCCTTTGTGAGGACGTGCTCGTCAACGAAGATCGGCGTCCCGGTCCGAACGGCCAATGCGATCGCGTCCGAGGGTCGACTGGACACCGTGCGCGGGCCCTCTGCGCCGACAAACTCGAGTTCGGCGAAGAACGTCTTGTCCTGGATGTCGGTGACCACCACCCGTTGCACCTCCACGGCCAACGCATCGAGCACCGACTTGAACAGATCGTGCGTCATGGGCCTCGGCGTTTCGACATCGTCCATCGCCAACGCGATGGCGGTTGCCTCCGGGCCGCCGATGAAGATCGGCAACAGCCGGCCGTGTTCGCCGGCTTCTCGCAACAGCACAATGGGAGCCGAGCTGGGCAACTCGACGCGCACCCCTACCAACTCCATCTCGATCACATACAGAACCTACTCTGGATCGACCTCGATTTCCCTAAGGCAGTGGCACCGAGTTTGCCCACTGTTGGTGCTCGTCTGGCGCGGCTGAAGCAGGATTGGCCACGGACCGTGTGATCGGCCGTTTTTTGCGAATTGGGGCGCCGATAGGTGCATCTGCCCAGGTCAGCGCATCAGGACCCCCAATAGCAACACGAAGAACACGAGCCACTGGTTCACCTCGTCACTCAGACGTGCTCAAACCAGCCTTCGAAGGAGCAACGATCGAAGGTCTTCGCCAAGCCGGATGAGGTCGGCCTTGGTCTCGGTGACGGCCGGTTCGGAACCAACACCGCTCAACCGTTGGGCGATGAGACCGGCCTCGCGATCTGCGGCCACCTTAAAAGCCTTCAGGTGCCGCGGCTCGATGCCGTGGGCCAGAAAACCCGCTGCGATCCTTGCTGCGATCAGATCGTCGCCCGAGTACACGGGCCGTCCACGTCTCGATACCGGGATCACCAGCCCGGCCTTCTCCATCGCTGCCAGTTGTTCCACGCTCAGGCCAGAACGGTCGGCCACCTCAGCCCCGGTGAACTCGAGATCGTCGTCAGGCGCCCGCATCGGGTCGACGCGAGCCCGAGAGACCGCCGAGGCCACGTCGTCGAGGTCCTGGTCGGTCAGCTCTGCGACGCTGAGCCGTTCCCTGATCACCCGCAAGGGCATGAAGTGATCCCGCTGTTGACGCAGCACCCAACGAAGTTGGGCCACATCGCGTTCTCGATACCTCCGATACCCGGACTCAGCGCGTTCTGGCGTCACCAACCCATTCGCCTCGAGAAACCGAAGTTTGGAGATCGATACATCGGGAAACTCCGGCTCGAGCAGCTCAACAACCTCACCAATGGACCGGTACGGACCAGAAGACACCTCGCGACTCACTCGTCGCCGGTGAAGAAGAGCAACTTGAACTTGCCGACCTGAAGAATGTCGCCTTCAGCCAGCTCCCTAGGGCTCTCGAGTGGCTGCTGGTTCACGTAGCTGCCGTTGAGGCTGCCGACGTCGCGAACGGTGACTACGGTGCCGTCGAAGGTCACCTCTGCGTGACGCCTCGACACGGTGATGTCGTCGAAGAAGATGGTCGATTCGGGATGTCGGCCAAGGGTGCTCGCGCCTGGGTCCAGTTCATAACGAGATCCGGCCTTCGGTCCCCTGCTGACCAGGAACCCGACCACCGGCGCATCGGTGTCATCGGAGACGTCGGTGACCTCGATCATCTCGGTCGGTTCATCGGTTATGACCGACAGTGGGGAACCACAAGACGAGCAGAAATTGCTTTCACCCTCATTGAGGTGACCGCACCGTCGGCAGGGGACGTCGTCGGCCATCGGCTACCCCTCGATGAGGGCCCTGTAACCCGCAGCGTCCAGCAGGTCGTCGAGTTGGGAAGCATCACCCAACTCGATGGCGCAGAGCCATCCCTCGCCGTATGGGTCCTCGTTGAGGCGTTCGGGTGCGTCGGCCAGATCGTCGTTCACCTCGACAATGGTGCCGCTGACCGGAGCGTAGATGTCCGAAACAGACTTGGTGGATTCCACCTCGCTGAACGACCCTCCGATCGATACCGCGGTTCCGACTTCGGGCACATCTACGAAAACGACGTCCCCCAAGGCGTCCTGGGCGTAATCGGTGATGCCGAGCACGATTCGGTTTCCCTCGATTCGAATCCACTCGTGATCTGATGAGTAACGAAGGTCTTCGGGCACATTCATGGAC
>JBPCTU010000503.1:0-6470 GCA_051011515.1 Acidimicrobiales bacterium | reverse complement strand
GGGAACCGATTGATTTCGTGGAGACCATCGCCGCCTGGCATCCACTCGCGGTCATATCCGAACTGCTCGGTATCCCCGAACCAGACCAGCCCCGGATCATGCAGTTGACCAATCAGGTGCTTTCTGGATCGGACCCCGAGTACATGGAAGGGACCAGCGCCGTCGAGTCGGCCTCGGTTGGTACCGCCGGATTCCTCGAGTACATGGCCGAGCTGGCTCGCGATAGGCGCCAGTGTCCTGCCGACGACCTCGCGACCACGCTCGCCCAGGCCACCATCGACGGCGAGCCGATGCCCAACTTCGAGTTGATCTCGTACTACATGGCAATAGCCACGGCGGGCCACGACACCACCCGCAACGCTCTCAGCGGCGGACTGGCCGTGTTGCTCGAACACCCCGACCAGATGGCGGCGCTACGAGCGGACCGGTCGCTCCTCCACACCGCGGCGGACGAGATCCTGCGCTGGTCGTCGCCGGTCATCCATTTCGCGCGAACCGCGGCCCACCCGGTCTCGTTTGAAGGCGAGTCGATCGCCGAGGGAGATCGGTTGGCGTTGTTCTACCCGTCGGCCAACCGAGATGCCGATGTCTTCGAGGATCCTTTCATCTTCGATATCCGACGAACACCAAACCCCCATCTGGCGTTCGGCTTCGGCGAGCATTACTGCATCGGCCAGGCCCTGGCGCGGCTCGAGGTCCGGGCGTTGTTCGACGTTCTGCTCGATGAGGTCGCGGAGATCGAAATTTCCGGCCCAGTCGAACATCTGGCCGCGAACTTCGTCGGTGGTATCAAACACCTGCCCCTGACGGTTCAGAGGGCCTGATCGTGCACGACCTGACCGGCAAAACTGCCATCGTCACTGGCGCCGCCCAGGGAATCGGCGCTGCGTATGCACTGGGTTTGGCTTCCGCGGGAGCCTCTGTTGTTGCTGCCGACATCGCCGATTCGACAGTCACCGTCGACCAGGTCAACCAAAGCGGCGGCAATGCCATTGCGGTTCAATGCGACGTCAGCGACGAGCGCTCCACGGTCGACATGGCGAAGGCCGCAATGGACACCTATGGGCGTATCGATGTGTTGGTCAACAACGCCGCCGTATATGCCGGGCTGAAACCGAAGCCGTTCCTCGACATAGATGTCGACGAATGGGACCGAGTGATGTCCGTCAACGCCCGCGGCACGTTCCTGGCTTCGAAGGCGGTCGCCCCGGTGATGATCGATCAAGGGGCGGGCAAGATCATAAACATCGCCTCCTCCACGGTTCACCGGGGCGCAAGAGGCCTCAGCCACTACGTCGCATCCAAGTCAGCGGTTGTCGGTCTCACCCGGTCACTAGCCCGCGAACTGGGACCCGCGGGAGTAACGGTCAACGTGCTCACTCCAGGGTTCACCATGACCGACGCCAGCAAGGACCTCATCCAAGCCGGTGGTCAAGCAGCGATCGACGGAATTGTCGCGCTGCAGGCCATACCACGGTCCGAAGAGCCCGACGATCTGGTGGGCGCAATCCTGTTCCTCGCATCATCTGCATCGGACTTCATGACAGGCCAGACGCTGAACGTCGACGGCGGTTGGGCAACGCCGTAGCGGGAAACTTAGTCCCGCCTTAGTAGGGCCTGAGCTGGTGGCCCAAGCGACCGCCAACGGCCAGCAAAGAGCCGACACCGAGCGTGTTGGCCATGCCCAACATCGTCTTGGCCCTCATCCTTCTGATCACCGCCGGCGTCGGCGAAACAGGCACCCCAAACAGCGACCCGATCGGCCCCACCCTGACTCCTGAGATCACATTCGTCAACGCGACACCACAACAGGAGGCGACAGTGCTGGCCGCAATCGCCGACTTTGTCGAAGCCGACCTACCCCTCCCCCCACTGGAGGTCACCTTCGGCGAGTACCCCACCGGGTGCAAAGGCAACAAGGGCTGGTTCCAACCCGCTCCGGCGGACAACCCAGCGGCCCCCGACCGAATCGAGATCTGCAACAGCTGGGAGTTCTTCCTATATCACGAGATCGCCCACGCCTGGGAACACCACTCTGCTACCGACAAGACCCGCGATCTGGTCGTCGACTACTGGGGCTTGGAGAGCTGGAGTAGCCACGACCACGAATGGGGCGACCGAGGCATAGAAAAAGCGGCCTCGACCGTGGCCTACGTGCTGGCATTCGACGCCATCCCCGAAGACTTGAACACCGATCTCTACCTCTGCTCCTACGAAATCGTCACCGGCAGCCCACTGCCCGCGGCAATATCAGCCGACTGCAACGGATGAGCTCAGGGGGGGCCTACTTCAGGTGACTTCGGTGCCGTCGGGGCGGACGGTACGCCACTGGCCGGAGGGGTCTCGGGTGACTATGAACCCCTTCTGTTTCCAGCGGTTGTGCATGCCACACAGTGGCGCCCCGTTTCCGGGGCAGGTTCTGCCTTTTCTGGAGTGCTCGACAAGGTGATCGGCCTCACACTTGCTGGACGGAACCTGGCACCCGGGCCACACGCAGGTCTTGGAGTGCAAGTTGATCGCGTCGCGTAGCGGGCCGGTGAAGAATCGGCGCTCGCCCATATCGAGCACTACGCCACGAGCATCGACAAGCACCCTCCGGAACGAGGCCACCAAGCTGTTGATGACTGCCTCGTTCGGTTCGAGTGGAGTTCCATCGACGGACTCGCAACGGTAGGTGTCGGGATCGAGCGGCTGAGCTTCCTCGCCATCGATTCGGCGCACCATTTGCTCGTAAGTGTCGGAGTCCCAAACAATGTTGTGGACGAAACCGGGCGGGACGGCCGAACCGTCGGCACCGGCCGCATCTTGGAAGATCTGCCAGAGGGCGTCGGCCCGGCGCTGAGGATCGGTGCGCGCCAGATGCATGTTGCACGCGTCGTCGCCGTGTTCGGCCCGAGCTTTCTCCCAGTCGGCCTGCCATTCAGCCTCGATGTAGTGGTCGAGAACGTCGCGCATGGCCATGCCCATCATGGCGGCGAACTTGGCGACCAACTCCCAACTGAGATCGATGGGGTCTTGCACCAGCCGGGCATTACGACGGCGATGTGTTCGTTCGTTCTCGGGCTCGGACCCGTCTTCGTCGATGAGTCGTTCCCATTCGCGAACCCGTAGCTCGAACATCTTGTAGGTGAGCTTCTTCGCATCGGCCACGAAACGTTCCTGGCGAAGCGTCATAGCCCCGCTGACCCGAGGATTGCTGTGGACACGGCCCAGGAGTTGGACTTGCTCGACCCCGATTGCGCCGGCCCACAGCGCGTCGCGCACCTGAGAGAGCTCGCGAAGCATTCGCATGGTCTTGTTGCGGTCGAGTGCCTCGCCATTGGAGAGCTGCGCGCCATGACGCACCAACACCTTCACGTTGGCGTGGCCGTCGCCTCGGTACATGTTGTTGGATTCGATCTGATCCATCAGCCCGAGCTGAACGGCGTGCATCTTGTTGGCGAGCTTCTGGACGTAGGCAACAGACAACGTAGAGGTTTCGGACGACACCGGAACCAGTCCCGACTCGAGGACCAAGTCGATGGCGGCCTCGAGCTGGACGAGAGGACACTCCGGTTGGCTCACTGCCTGGCTCGATGCAGGATCGGTCGGCGGGATTGCAGCCACACTCGTGATCGTCACGTCGATGTCTGTAGACATACTTCACACAATACGAAGGTGGTATGACAGTCAACCGTATTTTCAAGTAATTCTCAATATCTTTCTCGCAATATCGATTCGAAAACGTCAGCGCGACGTTCTGCTTTGCCGTGCCGTCACGCTGCGGCGCGGAAAGGGCCCTTTACCAGCACTTTCTGCGATTAAGTACCGTGAAAGTGACTAGTGGTGAACTGAGCTCGACAGACGCCGCTGGAATGGAGGGCCATTGCACTTCCGAGCGCTAGGACCACTCGAAGTCATACGTGACGGTGAGGTCGTCGACCTCGGACCCCTGAAACAACGTTCGTTGCTTGCGCTGCTCCTGATCCAGGCGAACGAAGTGGTCTCGACCGATCGGATCATCGAGGAACTATGGGGCCCAGACGCCGAAGGAAAGGAGAACGCCCTGTGGGTCTACGTCTCGCGGCTGCGCTCGGCACTCGAACCCGACCGGGTCGAAAGAGGCGAGAGCAAAATCCTCCTGCGTCGTGACCCCGGCTACATGCTCTGCGTCGACGAGGGCCACTACGACGTCGGGGACTTCGAGCGGCTGCTTCGAGAAGGCCGCACGGCCAAGGACGGTGATCCTGAAGCCGGCGCCGCTCTCATCTCGGAAGCTCTAGAAACCTGGAGAGGCGGCGCCCTCGACGATTTCCAGTACGAGGCATTCGCTCAGACCGAGATCGCGCGGCTCGAGGAAGAACGGATCACGGCTCTCGAGGATCGGGTCGAAGCAGATCTGGCGTGTGGCCTGTCCGGTGAGTTGGTGAGCGAGCTCGAGGCGCTACGAGAGCACTACCCCCTCCGGGAGCGACTGGTCGGGCACCTCATGGTCGCGTTGTACCGATCCGGACGACCCGCCGACGGCCTACGAGCTTACGGACGGTTTCGCCAGGAGACCGCCGACGAGTTGGGCATCGAACCTTCTCCCGAGCTCCGGCGGCTTGAAGAGCAGATCCTGCTGCACGATGAAGAACTGCAGCGGATTCCGAGGAGCAGCGACGAAGCTGCGGGGTCTCGCTCCGATGTGGCCAACCCCTTCAAGGGTCTGTTGCCTTTCGTAGAGGCAGACAATCAAACCTTCTTCGGACGCGACTCGCTGGTCGCCGAGATGCTCAGACTCATCGGCGGAGGGCAGCGACTGCTCGGGATCGTCGGATCGAGCGGGTCCGGGAAATCCAGCGTGGTTCGCGCCGGCCTCATCCCTGCACTCAACAAAGGAGCAGTAGCCGACTCCCAAGAATGGCTTGTCGCCAGAATGGTCCCGGGTTCACATCCCTTCGCCGAGCTCGAAGCCGCGCTACTCCGGTCGACACTCGACGCACCCGACAGCCTCGACGACCAGCTACGAGACGACTCATCCGGTCTTCTGAGGGCAGTTCTGCGGATCCTCCCCGAGGACGACGCTCGACTCGTTCTGGTCATCGATCAGTTCGAGGAACTATTCACGCTCGTCGAGTCCGAACAGCTGAGGAACAGGTTTCTCTCGAACCTGGTAACTGCGCTCGACGATCCCCACGGCCGCGTGTCGATCGTCTTGACCTTGAGGGCGGATTTCTACGGAAGGCCTCTGAACCATCCCGAGTTCGGGGCCCGCCTGAGCGGAAGCGTCGTGAACGTCACGACCCTTTCGGCAGAGGAGTTGGAAGCAGCGGCGGTGCAACCTGCAGCCACCGTCGGCGTGGAATTCGAACCCGCGCTTCTCGGCCAGCTGATCGCCGACGTCGGGGGCCAACCTGGAGCGTTGCCGCTGTTCCAGTACTCGCTGACCGAGCTGTTCGACAGGCGAATCGGCAACACTCTCATGGCCGACACCTATCGCGAGATGGGTGGCGTCAAAGGCGCCCTAAGTCGACGCGCTAGCGACTTGTACGACCAGCTCGACGAGCAACAACGCGGCGCCGCCAAACAACTCTTCTTGCGCCTTGTCAACGTGAGCCAGCAAGACGAGCGGACGCGACGTCGGGTCGAGGCGTCAGAGATAGTCGACCTCGACGTCGACGTCGTCGCGATGCAGCATGTGATTGGCCAGTTCGGTAAACACCGACTCCTGTCGTTCGATGCGAACCGGCTGACAGGCGCACCGACTGTTGAGGTCGCCCACGAAGCCCTACTCGACGCGTGGCCCGAGCTTCGCGACTGGGTCGACGAGAGCCGAGACGACATTCGTAAACACGCCTCCTTCACGCTGGCCCGCGACGAGTGGAAGCTGGCCGAACGCAACCCCGACTATCTGCCGACTGGCTCACGCCTGAGCGAGTTCGAGGAGTGGTCCGCGAGGTCCGCTCTGGCTCTTACCAGAACCGAGAAGGACTTCCTCGAAGCCGCAGTTACGCATCGGGAAGAGGAGGAGCTTGCCGAAGCAGAGCGGCAAAGACAAGAAAACTCTATGGCCGGCAGGGCAAGGCGCCGACTGTGGGGCGCAGTCGCAGCAGTGTTCGTGCTGGTAGCCGTTGGTGCCGCCCTCCTGTTTGCTGCGCTGACCACGAGCGAGCCGGCATCCGTGGCCTTCTTCGGTTTCGTCAACGACGACGGCTGGAATGCGAATCTGGCCTCGGGCATAGACCGAGCCCAGACCGACTTCGACTTCACCCGCCAAGACGTGGCGCCGACAACCGATCCCCCGGCCGACTTCCGATTGCTAGCTGAGAGCGGACCTGACCTGATCGTCACGGACAGCCTGCCCAGCTTGGTGGCCCCGGACGTCTTCACCGACTTCCTCGACGTCAAGTTTGCCGTGATCGACGGTGAAGTAATCCAGAGCGCCAACACCGCCACCGTCTTGTTCTCGAATGAGGAGGGCGGCTTCCTCGCAGGAGCGGCGGCGGCCA
>JBPCTU010000502.1:0-7029 GCA_051011515.1 Acidimicrobiales bacterium | reverse complement strand
GTAGAAGGTGGCCTGGGGTATCACATTGATGCTGAGGTCGAACCCGGCGTCGCGCGCGTCCTGCTGCATGAGCGCAGCGAGGTCGGGGACCTCTTGCACATCGCCGCAGTTGATCTCGGCGCTGATCCCGTCGACACCGGCTTCGGCCATGAGCGCCGTCGCAGTCTCGATGTTTCGGTCGCGCTGTTCCACGGCTCCTTCTGGGTAGATCGCCCAGGTGGGAAGGACGGGGAAGTCGTTGCCCTTGACCGCCAGGCCGTTGAACAACGTGCTGATGAACCGATCGCGGTCGAAGGTCCAGGCCATGGCCTGTCGTACCAACGGGTCAGTGAACTGGCCGGTCTGGGTGTTGAACCAGATCTGGCGATGGGTACCCGCCGGAGGCGTCAAGACCACGAAATCAGGGTTGTCGATGAGAGCTTCCCCGCCGATGACCGAGAACTGCTGGATGGCGTCGACTTCGCCTGCCTGAGCGGCAGTCACCATGGTGTCGATCGAGTCGAAGTGCACGATCTCGACGCCGTCGAGAGAAGTCTCGCCACCCCACCAGTTCGGGTTCGACGAGAACTTCGCACTGCCGGCCGGGTCGTAGCTGTCGAGGACCCAGGCACCAGTACCGTCGGGCCGCTCATCGAGCAACGTGCCAGTGACGTAGTCCTCCGGAGTGATCAACGACTGGGCATTGAAGTTCGAGACCAATACAGGGAAGTTCCCGTTTGGGTTCAGGAGCGTGAACACTGCCACCAGAGGGTCGCTGGCATCGACAGCGCCGACGTCGATGACGCCGGCCAACCCTGCGTTGCCGAACTCCGCGGCCCGATCCATAGTTGCGGCCACGTCGGCCGAGGTGAAGTCGCCTCCGCTCTGCCACTTGACCCCTTCGCGCAGGTTGAACGTCCACACGTCGCCCGTTTCGTTCGGCGACCAGTCGGTGGCAAGGGCATTGTTCGCTATCTCCCCGTCTTCGCCAACACCGACGAGATACTCGAAGCTCTGGGAAACGATGTTGTAGACGCCCTGGTCGAGCGTGGCTACGGGGTCGAGACCCGAGCTCGCTGCCTGGATGGCCACGCTGACCACGCCTCCAGAAGCCGCTGCGCCACCGTCGTCGCCACTGCCATCGTCACCGCTGCCGTCGTCACCGCTGCCGTCGTCGCCACTGCCATCGTCGCCGGAGCTCGATGTGTCGTCATCGTCATCGCCGCACGCGGCGATGACGGCGCCCATCACGGGTAGGCCAAGGCCAATCATTGACCCCTTGCGAACGAAATCGCGGCGACCAATATTGCCGTCGGCGTATTCTTCGATCAGATCGTTCTCAACTGGCGTCGCCTGGCGGCGAACAGCGTCCAAACGCTTCCAATTCATCTTGGGTCTCCCCCTCCGGAGATGGTCTCAACGGGCTCACTCGGCCCTCAACTGGTCCCGACGATAGGTTCCACCACGCGCCTGATCAACTCACCCCGTGGTTGGGCAACACCCCAGCGGGCCGGACTGCGACAAAAGGTGTCCTTTGAAACTGATCAAAAAGCATCGAAACACCATCTGAGAACATGCCGTGAACTCACCCGGCTTTTCCGGAGGGGAAAGCAGTACATATCGTCACCATGCTCTGACAGGTCGTCATGGCGCACGCGGGTCAGTTATCACCGCGGGCGTTGACGTACTGGTAGCCGAACCGGCCCTTGATGCAGAGGTTGCCCATGGTTACCGAATGGTCATCAGGGCTCGTGCACTTGACGATCTCGTTGTCCTGCACATGGAGTTCGAGGTTGCAGCCGACACCACAATAGGAGCAGACCGTGCGGGTGACGGTTTGGTCCTCGGGGCGCCAGTCGTTTGCCGCCCGCAGGTCGAACTCGCTCTTGAACTGGAGCGCGTTGGTGGGGCACACCGCCACACAGTTTCCGCAGTACACGCAGGCGGAGTCGGGCAATGTGACATCGAACTCTGTTGATATGCGAGCCCCATAACCGCGACCCGCGACCGAGATCGCATAAGTGTGTTGAGCGTCGTCTCCGCACGCTTCGACGCACTTGTAACAGAGGACACACTTGTCGTAGTCGCGGATGTACAGATCGTCCTGGACGCGGACTGCTTCATCCATGGTTTCGAGTTGAACGCCGTCGACGTCGTACCGAGACGGGTCGGCGCCGTAGAGCCGAATCCAGCGGTCGAGCTCTGATGCCTGGGACAGGTCGACTCCACTTCCGAGGAACTCGAGCACCATCTTGCGACTGTGCTGGACGCGCTCGGTTTCGGTCTCCACGACCATTCCGTCTTCGGCAACACGCGAACAGGACGGAACGAGCGTGCGCGAACCCTCGAGCTCCACCACACAAACACGGCACACGTTCACCGGGGTCAAGGTGTCGGAATAGCAGATAGTGGGCGTGTCCACCCCCGCGGCCTTGCACGCGTCCAAGATCGTTGCGCCTTCAGCGACGTCGACCTGTTGATCGTTGATGCGGACGGAGACCGAGGTCTCGGTGATGGTCATGACCCTCTCCCGATGATGCCGAGCTTCAGCGCTGATTGAACCGCTCCCGAGGCGGTGTGACCAAGACCGCAGATCGATGCATCGGCCATGGCCAGCGCCATGTCGTCGATGAGCTCGAGCCGTTCGGCCGACAGCGACCCTGCACCCTCCAGCTGGACCAATATCTCGTGCTGGCGGACCGTGCCGACCCGACAGGGAACACACTGCCCGCAAGACTCATTACGAAAGAACTCGGCAATCCTGACAAGAACCGGTGTCATGTCGTGAGACTCGTTGAAGGCCATGATCACGCCGGAGCCGAGCGTGGTGCCGGCGTCGCGGGCATCCTCGAGTGTGAGGGGAAGATCCAACAGGTCCGGCCCGACGAAGCTGCCGGCGGCACCTCCCATCAGTACGGCCTGCAACTCTCCGGTGACACCACCGGCCTCGGCCAGCGCCTCGCCGAGGGTTCTACCGAATTCGATCTCGTACAAGCCGGGGCGGGCGACGGCACCCGACAGGCAATACAACTTCGTGCCGGGAGATCTTTCGGTGCCACGCGCTCGGTAGGCCTCAGCCCCTTCGAGAACAATAGGGATCACGTTGAGCAGAGTCTCGGGGTTGTTGATCGCTGTCGGCTCACCGAACAATCCATTAGTAGTGGGAAACGGTGGTTTGTTCCGGGGTTCGCCCCGGAACCCTTCGATCGAGTTGAACAGTGCGGTTTCCTCGCCGCATATGTAGGCGCCGGCTCCCCGACGAACCTCGATGTCGAACGAGTGCCCACTGCCGGCGGCGTCCTCGCCCAGCAGTCCGGCAGACCTGGCTGACTCGATGGCTCCTTTGATCCGCGCGGTAGCGAGTGGGTACTCGCCTCGGATGTAGATCCATCCCGTTTCGGCCCCTGTGGCGAAACCCGCGATGGTCAGCGCCTCGACAATCGCAAAGGGATCGTTCTCCATGAGGATCCGGTCCTTGAAGGTGCCGGGCTCGGACTCGTCGCAGTTGGCGACGACATGTTTGGGTGCTGCGGCACCATCGGGTCCGACAGCCGGCTGGTCGGCTACGCCGCGCCACTTGATCCCGGTCGGGAAGGCGGCACCACCCCGTCCGGACAAACCGGAGTCGGTGACGGCCGCAATGACGGCATCGGCGCCCAAGTCGACGGCTCGACTGAATGCCTCGTAACCGCCGTGAGATCGATACGAGTCGAGGCTCGTGGGGTCGACCACTCCTAGGCGTGCCGTCAACCGAAGGTCAGCGTCGTCGGATTGCCGACGCACGAACACCTCGGACTCGTCTGCCGGAACAGAATCGGGTTCTCCCCTTCCCTGAACAAACAGTGCCGGCGCACGTTCGCACTGTCCCAGGCAAGGGCTGCGATGAACATGGCGCCCTTCGGCTTCGAGGGCTTTGACCTCTTCGTCCGCTGCTGCGATCTGACATGCTGCGTCGACACAGACGTGAACCACGGATTCTCTATGACCCGGGTCGGTGGTGCGGAACATCTCGTAGAAGGTCGCGACTCCGTACGCCTCCGCGGGCGGGACCTGAAGGCGATCGGCGACGTAGTTGAGCCCGCCCGGACTGATCCAGCCGCACTGCGCCTGGAGGGCATGCAGGGCCGGCAACAAGAGATGACGGCGTTCGCGCCGACGCTTTCCCCCACCGCGGACCAAACGCTCCGATTCGACCAGCACCGCTCCTTCGGAGATCGGGACCACGACGTCCACCGCGGCTCGCTCTTCGTCGGTAGCGACATCCTCGGTCAGATGGAGGTCAGTCACCCGCGCCGGCCAATACTTCTGAGTTGGTCTCGGACTCGAGCTTTTCTATTCGGATCGAGGCTGCCTTGAACTCCGCTGTCCCCGAGCGCGGATCCCACGCATCGTTGGTCAGTACGTTCAGATCAACCAACTCGGGAAAGTGGAACGTGGTGAAGGTGAGCCCACGCGGGATGTCTGGCTGTACGCGAATCGGCATCTCCACCGACCCCCGAGGTGACGACACCTTCACCCGTTCGCCGTTTACGACGCCGAGCGCCAACGCGTCCTGCGGGTTGACGTCGAGCGCTTCGCCATACCGGATCGGTGACAGGTAGCCGTCCGATTGGACACCAGTGTTGTAGCTGTCGAGTGCCCTGCCGGTCGTCAACCTCCATGGGAACTCCTCGGTGAGTTGTTCTTTGGGGCCTTCGTGCTGCACGACCGAGAACGGAGCCGGAGCGCGGCCGCCGAGATCGTCCTCCCACAACCAGCCATGAAGGAACGGGCTGCCCGGATGGTCCACGTCGGGACACGGCCACTGCAGACCGCCGCTCTCTTCGAGCCGATCCCAACTCATCCCCTGGTGAAGTGGCGACAGCGATCGGAGCTCGTCCCACACGTCGGCGGGGTCCCGGGGCCCGAGCGGCACATCCATCGCGGCCGCCAGATCGATCAGGATGTCGATGTCGTGACGGGCCTGCCCCGGCGGGACAACTGCCGGCCGAACCCGTTGGACCCGACGTTCACTGGAGGTGACCGTTCCTTCGGACTCGGCCCACGCTATGGAGGCGGGGAACACGACGTCAGCCATCTGTGCTGTGCGGGTCATGAATATGTCCTGCACCACCAACAGGTCGAGCCCCTCCAGCAGTTTGCGGGCGTGTTGGATATCGGCTTCGGAGTCGGCGGGGTTCTCACCGATCACATACACGGCACGGATCTCGCCTCGCTCCATCGCCTCGAACATCAAGGTCAGGTGAAGACCTGGTTCGGGGTTCAGCGGCGTGCCATAGACCGACTCGAACTTCGCTCGCGCCGCGCCGTCCACAACATCCTGGAACCCGGGGAACTTGTTGGGCAGCGCACCCATGTCGCCGCCGCCCTGGACATTGTTCTGACCTCGCAACGGCACAAGCCCCGAACCCCATCTGCCGACATGGCCTGTGAGCAGTGACAGGTTGCACAGGGACACGACATTGTCGACGGCGTTGTGGTGCTCGGTGATGCCGAGGGTCCAGAGAATCTGGGCCTTGTCGGCCTTCGCGTAGTCGTGTGCGAGCTCCCTGATGGCTTCGGCCGGCACGCCGACGATGTCGGAGACAACGTCGAGGGTGTACGGCTCAACCGATTCCTTGAACTCTTCGAACCCGGAGGTGCTGTGAGCAATGAAGGCATCGTTGGTCAACCCGGCATGGATGATCTCGCGGGCGATTCCGTTGGCCAGTGCGATGTCGGTTCCGACTCCGATCCCCAACCAGACGTCCGCGAACTTCGCCGAGGGAGTGCGTCGGGGATCGACACAAAACATCTTGGCTCCGTTGTCGAGGCCCTTCATGAGGTGGTGGAAGAAGATGGGATGGGCTTCTCGAGCGTTCGACCCCCACAGAAGAACTACGTCAGCCTCTTCGATCTCGGCATACGAACAAGTCCCGCCCCCCGCTCCGAACACTGTCGCCAGACCGACGACCGAAGGTGCGTGTCAAGTTCGATTGCACGAATCGATGTTGTTGGAACCGACCGCGACCCGAGCGAACTTCTGAGCCATGTAGTTCATCTCGTTGGTGGCCTTCGAACAGCTGAACATTCCGAACGCTTCGGGCCCCCCGCTGTCGACCACTGACTCGATGCCCTCTGCTGCTCGCTGGAGCGCTTCTTCCCAGCTGGCCTCGCGGAGCTCGCCCCGCCCGCCAGCCTTCCGGTCCCTAACCATGGGGGCCGTCAACCGTTGTCTGCTCATCTGGACCTCGATTGGGATGGGCCGCTCGCCGGCCACGGTGTCAACGAAACACTAGTTGCGCATGATGCGCGTATCGCATGACATCGTGTCAACCCGCCACATTCAACAACCTCGAACGCTGTTCAAGGGCTTCAGCTGTTGGATGTTCTGGAGCCGAACAACTGCGAAACGACGTCGGTCGCATGGGCGATCAGCAACGATGTCTCGTCCTCGCGGTTCAACAACATCAGGCTGCTCCGCGCTCGAGCATCACGAAGCCTCACGTACGTCAGACCAGGCGGGCGGAACGATTGAACACTCGCAGGCACCACTGCCAGCCCCTGGCCCGACGCAACAAGACCCAACACCGTGGCGTACTCGGTGGCTTCGATGATCGGGTCGTAGTCCACGTCCGCGGCTCCGAACAGCTGGGCCAGCTCACTGAACAAGGACGGCGACACACCTCGGTCGAAGCCGATGAGCCTCTCGCGGGTCAACTCTCGCAACCACATTGTCTTGCGCGAGGCGAGTGCGTTGGAGTCCGAGACCGCGACCAGGAGTGGCTCGTCGACGAAGGGTGTGGCCGTCAGCCCCGAACCGGCCCGGACCGCCCGAGCGATCCCCAAGTCGATCTCGCGGTCGATGAGCGCCTGATGTTGTTCATCCGAGGACAGGGTTCGAAGTTCGTAGTCGACCTCGGGGTACTCGGCTGCGTAGTGGCTGAGGAATCTGGGCAGGACGTCGTAGGACGCCGAGTCGACGAAACCCAGACGCAACACGCCGCTTCGGCCCGACTTGTACGACCGCATCTTCTCGGTGGCTTCGTCGGCTGCGCCCAACACCCGGAC
>JBPCTU010000501.1:0-12277 GCA_051011515.1 Acidimicrobiales bacterium | reverse complement strand
CAGAGATGGTGGGTTTCGAGTTTTGGGCGCCGGCAATCGAGGATGGGATGCCCAGGACAAGAGCGAGCATGACAGCTACGAGCAAAACACCTGTTCTTACCCGCCGAGGGGTGCTCTTCATGAGTGAGTCCTCCTTTGTCGCGCGACCCTAGTGGCGGGGCGTGCGCTAGATCCTCCGCAACACTCGTCGCGACCCGACTGCCTCGAGTTGCTCGAAGTCGCCCGAATTCAAAGCCGGCCGGTAAATGTGGTCACGCGGGGCCTGACCACCTTCGTTCGGGTGTTCGCCGACGTCGTGGATCGCCAGAATGCCACCAAGTGTGACCTTGGGCGACCACGCTTGGTAGTCCTCGGCGGCCGGCACCTCACCGTGGCCCCCATCGATGAACAACATTGCGACCTCGCCGGCCCAATGTGCAGCTACCTTCGCCGACTCCCCCACGATCGCCACGACTGAACCTTCCAGGCCCGCAGCCCGGATGGCACGACGAAACTCCGGGAGCGTGTCCATAAGACCCAAGTCAGGATCGACCAGGTCCGGTTCATGGTGTTCCCAACCGGCCTGGTTCTCTTCAGACCCTCGGTGATGGTCCACGGTGAACAGGATGCGATCGTGGGCGCGCGCCGCACTTCCGAGATAGATCGCCGACTTACCGCAGTAGGTCCCGATCTCCAACAACGGTCCGCCGACGTCCAGGCTCGCCGCGACGCGATTGAGGGCGAGGCCTTCGTCTTCGGGCATGAACCCTCTGGCGAGACGGGCGTGTTCGAGCTGATCCGGGTCCATCCGGGGAGAGTAGTCAGGCGGGGAACTCTGCCGTGTCCCGACAGTCGGCCGAGCCCGTTGGGCGAAACAGAACCCGGTCCAGGATCATGTATTTCCCGACCCACAACAACCCAAACGCAGCGAGGTTCGCGCCGTTGATCAGAACCCAGCTGTCCCATCGTCCTTCGACCCAATGCACCAAAATGTTCGACAAGATCAAGCCGAGCACCGCCATTCCCCAGAACGGCAGAATCTCTGTGGTGAAGCTGTGGGCGCTGTTCTTCTGCCATACCCAGGCGCGGTTCAGGAGGTAACTGGGGATCGTGGCCAACGTCACTGCCATGGTGTTAGCCAGCACGGCATCCAACTCGAGCACCCGGTAGAACAGGAACAACAAGGTCTGGCCCACCGTGACCGCGACCGCCGAGACGCCCGCGTATCTGAGCAGCCTGACGCCATGCTCATCGAGTATCCGTCGAACCATCGATCCCGTTCCCTTTAAAACTCTTTCTATCGGCGCTTCCTATCGGCGAGACGTAGCAAAAATCAACGTCCGGTCCGGGCGGCTCGGCACCGGGCTTACGCCACCGACTCCAGAGACTAGGTGGCGACAGCTACGGGGTGTAAGCGAGTAGTGGCGCCGATGCAGGGGCCAAGTCCGGTGGTGAGCCCCATCAGGCCCCAGAGTGAGCCAAAATCAACATTGTGAAATTGGCCCCATCCCCCCCAAGGGTCGCATTGGTCGCGTTCGCGCTCATCGCGGCTGCCTGCGGCACCACCGCCGAAACCACCGTGGTCCCTACGGTCGAACGAAGCCCAGAGGTCGTGCCCCCCACGACCTCACCAATCGAGCCCCAGCCGGAGCCGGAGCCGAGTGAATCGCCACCGACCGAAACCACTGCTTCCGCAGCCACGCCGACACCCGAACCGGCACCCACCACCGACCCCGCGGAACTCACGGTCGAGCTCCCGGAAGGGGTCGCTGTGACGCTGACGCCCGTGCTCAGCGTCTCCGCGCCGATTGCGATGAGTTCGATACCGGGAACCGCCAATGCGGTTCTCGGAACGAAAGGGGGCCAGGTCGTCGAAGTGGCAGTCGGGACCGAAGGCCTCACCGTCGTCAACGACCTGCTCGATCTAAGCGGCGAGGTGTCCAGCGAATTGGAACAGGGCCTGCTCGGGGTAGCAGTCTCGCCGTCTGGCGAGCACCTGTATGTGAACTTCACCAACCAGAATGGTGACACGCACCTCGAGGAGTGGCGGTTCTCCGACGGGGCTCTCGACCCATCGAGCCGGAGGCTCGTGCTCGAGGTCGACCAGCCGGCGGCCAACCACAACGGCGGCCACGTCGACTTCGGGCCCGACGGCTGGCTGTACATGGGACTGGGCGATGGTGGCGGCCGCGACGACACGTTCGGCCATGGCCAGCGCACCGACTCGCTATTGGCCACGATCATCCGGATCGATCCGAGGCAAACCGGCGAGTCGCCCTACGCGGTCCCGGCCGACAACCCGTTCGTCAACGGTGGTGGCGCACCCGAGGTGTACCTGTACGGCGCCCGCAATCCGTGGCGATTCTCTTTCGATTCACTTACAGGCGACCTGTGGATCGGTGATGTCGGCCAGCGCCGACTCGAAGAAATCAACGTGAACTACACGAGCGACGGTCGAGGCCTCGGCACCAACCTGGGTTGGCCCGATGTGGAGGGGACCGCTCCGTTCTCAGCAGCTGGGCCACCCGCAGGTGATTACACCGCCCCCATATATGAATACGGACGCGATGATGGTTGTTCGGTCACCGGAGGCAAGGTCTATCGCGGGTCGAACATCCCGGACTTGTTCGGTCACTACGTGTACGGCGACTACTGCACCAGCCGCATCTGGGGCCTGGCGAGCAGCGAGAGCCAAGGCCTTCTCGGTCGTTTCGATATGGCCGGGTTCATCCAGGAAGGCAACCCCGTCTCGTTCTACGAGGACCAGGCCGGAGAGCTCTACATCCTCACCCTCAACGGCACGATCCTCAGAATCGATCCCGCGTAAGGGTCAGTCGAACGTGTAGCGGTACACGTTCGTTTCGCGGGCCACGAAGCCCATCCTCTGATAGAGCCGATTGGCTGATTCTCGGCTCGGTCTGGAGGTGAGGTCGACCGTTGTCGCGCCAGCTTCGCGGGCGATCTCGAGCGCACGTTCGTTGATCACCCGGCCCACACCGCTGCCTCTGGCGGACTCGTCGACAACGACGTCCTCGATCCAGGCACGCAGTCCGGTGGGAATCCTGAACATTGCCAGCGTCATCGATCCAACAACGGTCCCGGCGCCATCACGAGCGATGAGCAAGGTTGAGGAGTCCGATTCGACCAGCGAGCGAAGTTGATCGGCTGTTGGAGGCGGGTTCGATGATGACAACTGAGGTATGAGCCGCGCGAACGCGTCCACCAGCTCTTCGTCGACCTCTGTGACCTCGTGAATCGTCGTCATGGCGCCAGGCTACCGGCCTCGGTCGCGAGGGGCTGCGGAGTGGAGCACCAACACCACTAGCCTGGTCTCAATGTCTCTGGACCATGTTCGCTGGCGTCGCCGACCCGAGATGTCGAAACCAGTCGTGCTCGCTGCATTCGACGGCTGGAACGATGCCGGAGACGCCGCCACGTGGGCGTTACGCCACGTCGCCCAACGCTGGGATGCCGAAACGTTCGCCGACATCGACCCCGAGATCTTCTACGACTTCTCCGAACTCCGACCGGTCGTGGAACTCGAAGACGACGAACGGATACTCCACTGGCCCGAAAACGCATTTGCTGCCACGGACCGGCCGACTCCCATGGTGCTTCTCCAGGGAATCGAACCGCAGATGCGCTGGCGGACGTTCACCGACCAGGTGATCGGCGTAGCCCAGGAGCTGGACGCGTCGATGATCGTCACACTCGGCGCCCTTCTGGCCGAGATACCACACTCACGCCCTGTTGCCGTCTACGGCGGCAGCGACGACGCGGGCCTCTGCGAACGTCTGGGCTTGGAGAAGTCCACCTATGAGGGCCCAACGGGCATAGTCGGCGTGCTGAACAACAGCGCTCGCGAGGTCGGCATCCCGACCGCGTCCATCTGGGCAGCCGTTCCCAACTACGTGTCCGGCGCGGCGTCACCCAAGGCCGCACTCGCACTCGTCCACCGCCTTCAGGACCTTCTCGACATATCAGTGCCGGTCACCGACCTCGAGATCGCGACCAGCGCCTACGAGCGCCAGATAACCGAGCTTGTCTCCGAGGATGACGAGACCGCCGAGTACATCCGAACTCTCGAGGAGCAATACGACGACGGCGACTTGCAGAGCCCCGACCCCGGCGTCCTGGTCGAGGAAGTCGAACAGTTCCTGCGCGATCAGCCCGACTGACGCTCCATCTCATTCATCATCAGGCACCGCCTCGGCGCCGTTCTCTGACGTCTGGTCCAGCTCGGCCTCGATCCACGAGATGACGTCGGCCACCACCTCAGGACCATCTGGCTCGTTGAACATCTCGTGGCGGAGTCCGTCGTAGGACTCTCTGCGTACGGAGGGGATCTGAGCCATCACCTCGCTCGACTCCGGGGGGACGAGCTTGTCGTCAGCACCATGCACCACGAGCGCGGTGGCGGTCCAGTCCGGCAAGTGACCGGAGACGTCGTCGGCCGCCCCCATCATGGCCCCGACAAGACCCAGAGGCTGACGCAGGTGAACGTCGGGATCAGCCATGTAGGTGTCCCCGACGCGGGAGTCACGAGACAACGTGTCGGGGTCAAGCGGAAGCTTGATCTTGATGCCAGGTACGACCTTCGTGACCAACACAGCCAGCGGCTGCACACCTCTGGGCAAGAACGGACCCAGAGACGGAGAAGACAACACCACCAGAGCGGGCTGAGGCCTTTGCTGGTCGAGCACATATCCGGCGACGACCAGTCCTCCCATCGAGTGTCCGAGAAGGACAACAGGTTCAGACGAACCCACCAGTTCGTCGAGTCGGAGCTCGATGTCATCGTGAAGGTCCGAGAACGCACCCACATCACCTTGACCCCCGCCGGTTTGGCCATGGGAACGTTGGTCGAAGGACACGACGCTGAACCCCGATGCCAAGAATTGGCGCGCTACATGCTCGTAGCGGCCACTGTGTTCGGCGATGCCATGGACCAAAAGGACAGTGCCTTTGGGCTCCTCTGCCGTCCAGCTTCGCCGGAGCTGAGGATCACCAGCGGCATTGGTGACGAACTCCACTTCAGCGGTGGCGCCCATGTTGGGATCGAAAGCGAAGTCGTCGTTCATCCCTGTTCCTCCGAGCTCCACGGGGGGCGTCTCGGCCGATCGAATTCGACCTCGACCTCCTCGCCTCGTATCGCCCTGAAGGCTCGATCGACCCAACCCTCGGCGTTGGCCAGCGGTTCGGGCAAACCGTCTCGTCCGAAGAAACCGAGATCGGTGACCTCGAGAGGATGTTTCTCGAGCTCGCCACCAACGACCTCGCAGTGAAACACAAGTGAGTACAGAGGAGACCGCGTAAAACCTTGTCGAATCCCGTCGAGCACGGCTATGAGTCGGACAACCTCTACCTCGATGCCGGTCTCTTCGCGGACCTCTTTTTCGGCAACCTCGGCCGCCGAGTAGCCCACATCGGCCCAGCCCGTCGGAAACAGCCACACCCCGCTGTCAGCACGTTGGATCAGCAATATTTCGCCGTCGCTGTTGCCGACCACAGCCCCAATGGCAATCTTCGGGGTCACATAACCAGGCACACCCTCGCCGACCGCCGCCAACCACTCATCGACCTGAGCGCGTGGTTCCGGCGCGTCACCGGCTCTAGCCCGGATTTCGGCCGCGATATGAAGAATCTCTTCGAACCGCTCGCGCTCGTAGAGGCTGTCGGTGAACCCGAGCCCGGTCCGAGCGACACCGGCCAATGCCTCACTCCAACGCAAAAGATCGCGTTCGTCAGCCATCGTTGGTGTCTCGAGTCGCGCCTGTCAGGCGGATCGCGTGTTCCAACGCCTTCTCGACCTCCACCAAAACGGCTTCGTCGGTGATGCGTCCTCCATCACGATTGCTCAGATAGAAGGAGTCGACTACGTGATCGCCCAAGGTCTGGACCTTCGCGCTTGCGATGTTGAGGTCCAGCTGACTGAAGGCGCGGGTGACGTAGTACAACAATCCGATTCGATTCGGCGAGGCAACCTCGATGACGGTCGCCGAGGAGGACGTCTCGTTGTCGATCGTGATGCTTGTCTCTACGATCGGCCGAGGCGACGTCTGGGTGCGGCGCGGCGCATAAGTGTTGATCCGTTCGTCGATACGGGCGGCCAGAGCTACGCGGCCCTGAAGTGCGTTTTCGACCGAGCGGCAGACCTGGTCCCAATCAATGTCGTCGGCGAGCCTCGGCTGGACCCTGAACATGGCCAGCGCAATGCCGAACTCGGAATGCGCCGCAGCCTCCAGCACATCAAGGTTGTTCAAGCTGACGGCACCAGCGACCCTGCTGAACACACCGGGCCGGTCGAGCGCCATGACGGTCAAGACCCCACCTTCGCCGCGGATCTGGACGGTGCCCCGCCTCATGGCTTCGCGGTGGTCGTCAGTGGGAAAGTTCCTCGGCAGCTCGCGTGCGTCGCCCCCCTGGAGGACGTACTCGACACGGCCAGCCAGGTCGCGAACAAGGCCCGCCTTCCAGGTACTCCAGGCCGCCGGCCCGGTGGCGACCGAATCGGCTTCGGTCAGCGCCCGCAGAAGGTGCAACACCTCAACTGATCGAACCTCGTCCGCGACTGCTCGAATCGTGTCGTCATCGTCGATATCGCGCCGGGTCGCTACGTCAGGCAACAGCAGGTGATGGCGACACATGGCCACCAGGACGTCGGCATCATCAGCAGAGAAGCCCATCCGCCCCGCGATTGTGGGGATGAGCTCCATGCCGACTTCGGTGTGATCGCCGGGATAACCCTTACCGATGTCGTGAAGTAGGGCACCGATGAGCAAGAGATCGGGCCTGGACACTTCCTCGTGGAACGCTGAGGCCTCGGCCGCTGTCTCCCAGAGATGACGGTCTACCGTGAACCGGTGATACGCGTTCCGCTGCGGCTTTGATCTGGTCGGCGCCCACTCGGGTAGGAACGGGACGAACAGCCCCAACTGATCGAGCGTTTCGATCACGGGAATCGCGTCGTGCCCGAGTGAGAGCAGCTCAACGAACAGCTCTCGTACATCTTCTGACCAAGGTTCCGGCACTTCGAGTGATGCGCGTTCGAGGCGCGTAATAGTGGCTGGAGAAAACCGCAGACCCTCGGCGGCCGCGGTGACAGCGGCTGACAGCACTGCCTCAGGAGTGATCGGCGCGGTGTCCTCCAGCGCAACTCGGCCGCTTCTCGTGCCCACACCCCACTGGTCTGCGGGAACAGATCGACGCCTCAGCATGGGTACCCGCCGCCGGGTCTTGTCAAGCCATTGAGTCCAGATCTCCTCGCCGTGCCAGGCGATCCGACGCCCGGCCGAGGCGATGTCGGCCATCAGGTCATCAGCATCGCCGTAGCCCAATGCCTCGGCCACCGCATCCTGTTGTTCCAATAACAAGGCATCGCCACCACGACGCCCCGTGCAACGATGCAACTCGACGCGGGCGCGCAGGATGACCTCGTACTGCTCCTCCAGCCCGATTTCAGCAGACCGGTTGGCTCCTCTTTCCGTGAGCGCAGCCCAGCGGAGCGCATGCACATCGCGTAGGCCTCCACGCCCTTCCTTCAGGTCGGGCTCGAGCATGAAGGCAAGCTCGCCAGAACGTTCGTGTCGGGACTGGGCGGCCGTGTACAGCTCGGGGATCCACTTGCGGGACTGCTTGCGCCACGTGTTGAGGCCCCCCAAAGCAAGCTTCTCGAACAAGGCGCCATCTCCGCACAACAGTCGAGCCGTCAGCAGCGAGGTAGCAGTGTCGAGGTCCGTGGTCGCCAAGTCGAGCGCCTCGCCAACTGTGCGCACCGAATGACCGAGTTTGGCGCCTTCGTCCCAGATCGGATACCAGAGCTCTGAAGCGATGTCGCCGATTTCGGTTTCGCCGAGCCTGTGGACCAACAACACGTCGAGGTCGCTGTGCGGACAAAGCTCTTCGCGCCCGTAACCTCCGACCGCTGCCAGAGCTACGCCGGGACGATCACCCACCCGTTCTGCGTAGAGGCCTCGTAGCCACTCATCGACCTCGTAGGACAGCGCACGGGCGAACTCCGACCCGTGCAGGGACCGGTCATCGAGCACGGTGGCCCGGACGTCAGCCAGCGCCATTGGTGCGGGCGAGTCGAGATCGGTAGTTCGCCATGTCGGGCAAACTAGCGGGCCACCACGCCGATGGCGCCACCCCGGCTCATCAGAGTCGACCGAAAGTGGTGTCCTGCAGGTTGTAGGCGGTCTCGGCGTGTTCGGTCTGGTCGAGTCCGATCGATTCGGCCTCTTCATCGACCCGCAAGCCGATCAGCGCGTCGAGCACCTTCACGATGACGAAAGTTACGACGAACGAGAACAGGATTACCGAGCCCATCGCCACAAGCTGGTCGACCAGGAGCTCTCCTCCACCGAAGAAAACCCCGTCCTGGAACTCGCCACCTGGTATTGCCGACGCATCGGCGAAGAACGCCAGCAGCAGCCCACCGATCACCCCGCCTCCGCCGTGGACCCCGACCACGTCCAACGAGTCGTCGTAGCCGAAACGGTTCTTCAGGCCGATGAGGAAATAGCAGCCCACGCCCGCAGCGAGGCCGAAGACGACACTCGCCAAGCCACCGACGAACCCGGCGGCGGGGGTGATCGCGACCAACGCCGCGACTACGCCAGATGCAGCACCCAACGTCGTTGCGTGCCCATCCTTGATCCTCTCGATCGCAAGCCAGCCGATCATGCCGGCAGCGGCAGCAACGAAGGTGTTCAACAACGCCTGGACTGCCTGGCCGTTGGCAGCACCGGCCGAGCCGGCGTTGAACCCGAACCAGCCGAACCACAGAATTCCTGTTCCCAACATCACCAAGGGCAGGTTGTGTGGTGGAGAGACCTCGTTGGGCCAACCGCGCCGCCTCCCCAAGACCAAGACCAGCGCTAGCGCCGCGGCTGCAGCATTGATGTGAATCGCGGTGCCGCCTGCGAAGTCGATAGCACCCATCTCGTCCTGCCACCCGCTGTAGACCCAGTAGGTAACTGGTGTGTAGACGAGGAGGACCCAAACCGGCACGAAGACCGCCCACGCTGCGAACTTGAGCCGGTCTGCTGCGGCGCCTGAGATCAAGGCCGGCGTGATTGACGCGAACGTCATGAAGAATGCGACTTGGATGAGTGACTCGGCGTCGCCGCTCAGGCCTTCTAGGCCTACCTGGTCCCAGTTACCGATGAAGTCCCCACCCCAGAACCCTTCGCCGTCGGATGAGTTGCCGAGGGTCCAGGAGAACGTGACCCACAACAGGGGGACGATGCCGATGCAGTACATGTTCATGTTGAGCATGTTGAGTACGTTCTTGGACCTATCCATGCCCCCGTAGAACAGAGCCAGTCCCGGCACCATGAACACGACTAGCGCCGTCGAGATCATCATCCAGGCGAAGTCGCCGCTGTCCATTTGTTCCCCTCTCGAGCTCGGCCCCACGAAAGAGAGCCGAAGGTATGCATCAGGTCGGGGTCATGTTGGCGACACGTTGTTTCGTCGTAGCGACGGTTTTGTTTCGGCGTTGTTAACAGATCTGGCTCAGTAGCCGTGCGACAATGTGCCATGGCTGTTCGGACCGAGTGTCGGCACTACTCGAGTCGGTCCACGGCCGGCGGCGAAGAGGTTCAACGGTGCCGACTCGAGGTCAACGACGACACCCCGTTCGCTTGTCCACCCGACTGCCTGTTCTTCGAGCCTCGCAAGATGGGGACTGGCTGGCAGGTGTAACTGGGGCTCAGAACCAGGTCTGGAGGCGCGAGAAGAACACGCTTCTGACAACGACCTCATCACAGCCGGCCTCTTCAGCTGCTCGCAACAGGTCGGTTTCGGTGTGTCTGCCGAACCCGACCACATGTGAGTCGAGCCGAGGGATCACCTCGAGAACACCAGGACGCCCCAGGTCGACGATCACCACGTCCGCGCGACCATCGGCTGCCAACAACTCGTCGATGGTCCGGACCATCTCAGCACCCGCGTTGCGGATCTTGGATTGGTCCATGAGATCAGGGGCGTACGCCACAACGACGGTCATCGCTTGGTGGGCCCGGCCGGGGGCCGGTGTCGGGTGAGGTGAACGTGAGCCTTGGCCGCACCCCACGCGATCCCGGCTTCCTGCACCTCGGGACCAAGGTCCGCGAGGCTGGCGGGAGTAACCCCGAACGGGTCGTTCGGGAACGCCCAACGTTCGACGTCGATCCTGGTGACCTCTGTCGCGCCGAGCTGGTGCAAAACCTCCACAGGGAATCGGGCAGCATCACGGAACACTGACAGTGGTGTGCTCTTCTGTTCGGAGAAATCGGTCCTGAGAAGCCGGCCCAGACGTTCGTCCACGAATACCTCGCCCCTGGCCTGGGCGTCCTGGATCAGTTCCTCATCTGATTCCGAGATAACGATCCCCTGAGATGCGGCGACGCGAACTACCGAGCTTCGGATCCAGCCAGGCGTCGCTGCAACTGCGCTGTCGTGGAGCCGCTCGGCGATACGTCCGATGTCGACGTCGCTTTCGGGCGTGTCGTCGAATGAGTCCACACCGCTCAGCTGCACAGCCCGCTTCGCTCGAGGACCACATCCAGGTCGTCGACCATTCCTGTGTAGAAGGGCCCGAACTCGGCGTATGTCGCGGAGGCTTCGTCGAACCGCATCGTGTACACCACATCTTTGAGGTCGTCAGGGTTGACACAGAACAATGTCACGCCCCATTCGTAGTCATCGATGCCGGTCGACCCGGTGATTACCTGCAGCACACGTCCGCTGAACTTCCGCCCCGACGCGCCGTGTTCGTACATCAGCTCCTTGCGACTGTCGAAGTCGAGCGTGAACCAGTTCTGGTCGACGTTTCGACGCTTGCTCATCGGATAGAAACACCAAGCCCGCTTGTCGTCGGGAGGGAGCTGCGGATACAAGCGCATGTTGCGCATCTCTTCGGGCACCCCCGCTGCGTACTCGGAGATCTCGGTGAGGGAGACATACGAATCGACGATGTCCAGCCCAGCACGACCGAGGGCAGACTGGAGGTCGCGAAGTCGCCACAGGTCTTCGGAGAGCACCATGAATGCGATGTCTGCTTTGTGTCCGAGAATGGACACACAGATGACCTGGTCGCCCCCCGCGCGCGAACTCTCGACTGCTTCGGCAATACCGGCGCGGTCGACATCGGCGTTCAACCGGCCGAAGAGGTGCAGCACACCAAGACCTACCGACGGTGAGACTGGGGAAGTCATGGCGCGAGTCTAGGTTGGAGCCCTCTGCAGGCCAGCATGGGGCCGTTCACTGTTGGTCGCCCTGCACTACTGATGTCCCGTTGAACCCCACGTAGACCCGCCCTGGCAGACCTGGGTCGCCGGCAATCGCATGGATGATGCGGTAGATCCCGTCAGCGGTGGATCCCAGGTACTCCCAGGAGTTCATGAGATCAGTGCTTCGATACAGGCCTGCTACCTCGTTCACGGCTCCCGCCATGTAGATGGTGGGCTGGTCCGCACCCGGCATCGGCGCGCCGTAGCCGACGGCGAACACGTCGGAAGTATTCGCAACGATGGACCAGGTCTCACCTGAGTCCGTGCTCTCGAACATCGGGAAGAATCCCTCCAACACCACACCAGGGGTATAGAGGAGGTGACCTGGCCTGTCGGGAACTGCCGTGAGCTGGGCGTGGAAGTAACCGACGGTCCACCCGGTCGGGAGGCCGTCAGCCGAGATCACCTCCCAAGTGGCACCGCCGTCGTCTGACCGAAGGAGCCCGTTCTCGGCGTGGAACAAGTAGAAGCGATCGGCGACAAAGGGGTCTGCCAGCAGGACCTCGCGCTGGAGGTAGTACTGGAAGTGAGAACCTCCCGTATAGACACCGTTCTCGTCGATCTGACCCTCGGTACCCGGGAGCACGACCGCTGTCCATGTCTTTCCACGGTCTCGGGAGTAGTGGGGCGCACCATCCCAACTCGGTAGCCAGACGATGTTCCTCGGATCCCCGGAGTTGATCGCCATACTCCCGAAGCGAAGGGTGTCGGGGTGGGTGCCGGCTTCGAATGACGGCAGGGGCTCCCACGTTCGACCACCGTCTTTGGAGAACACCGAGGTATACGCCTGTCCGTCACCCTCACAGCAGAAGCGAATGTCGCCGACGACTGCCGTCATGTAGTTCGGGTCGGCGGGTGTTGTGGCGATATCCCACCCGCCACTGATTCGATCTGTTGGGCCTACCTGCGCGGTCGGCTCACCGCCGGGCGGGAGGTGGAAGATCGGCCGGTCCCAGGACGCCGCGACAACCACGTCGGAGTCGTTGACGACGATGTCGTTGACCACCAGCTCTTCGATCCCT